>JACMOJ010000329.1 GCA_014378085.1 Burkholderiales bacterium
ACGGTCATTGCCGCCAATCTTGAAGACCCGCGCGGACTGGCGCTCGATAACGCCGGTCGCTTTCTGGTGAGCGATGCGGGCGACAGTCATCAGGTGAAGATTTTCGACGCGACCGGAAAGTTCGTGCGCGTTATCGGCAAAGCGGGCGCGCCCAGAGCGGGCGCTTATGACCCGCTGCACATGAACCATCCCGATGGAATTACGGTGGATTCGAGGGAGCATCTGTGGGTTGCGGAAAATGACATTTTGCCGCGCCGCGTCAGTGTCTGGAAGTTGGATGGCACTTTTGTCGATGCATTCTATGGCCCTTCAGAATACGGCGGAGGTGGCCGGCTCGACCCCACCGATAAGACACGCTTCTATTATGGCGGCATGGAGTTCAAGCTGGACTGGCAAAAAGGCAAGGACAGGCTGGTAAATATCCTGTATCGCCCCCAAGTAGCGGATGGCAAGCTGGCGAACATTGCCCCGCCTGAAATGCCGCTGTACCATAACGGGCGTCGCTTCTTCACCAACGATTTCAATGGCAACCCGACTAACGGCTCGGCGGTGGTTTACCTCTTCGCTGAAAAAGACGGCATCGTACGCCCGATTGCGGGCATGGGGCGAGCCAACGATTGGGACGTGCTCAAAGGGGAAGCTTTCAAGCCGAATTGGCCGGTCGGCGTCGATTTGAAAGGTAACATCTGGCAGGACGCAGGTAAGAATCAGACATTCTTTATTTGGAACGATCTTAATGGCGATGCACAACCACAACCTAAAGAAGTAGTCTGGAAGCAAGCCATGAGCGGCGGCATAACCGTCATGCCGGATTTGGCTTTTGTGGTTTCGCGCATTGGCAGCCAGGCAACGCGCTTTAAACCAACATTTGACACTGAAGGCAGACCACAATACGACCTTGCTAAGGGCGAAGTGCTGGTGTCAGGTATGCAGGGGCCGCAATCGTCCGGCGGCGATCAGGTGCTGGCAGGCGAAAACGGTTGGACTATCGCAACGCTTGGCATTACACCGTTTCATTCTCATTCGGTTTCCGGTGCGAAAAACGGCGTGCCTTTGTGGAGTTACCCCAATGTGTGGCCGGGACTGCACGCCTCACATGAAGCAGCCAAACCCGACCGTCCCGGCCAGGTCATCGGTGCCACTCGCATGCTCGGTGGTTTCATCAAGCCGCAAGGCTCCGATGCCGGAGAAATATGGGGCGTCAACGGCAACATGGGCAACCTGTATTTGTTCACGTCCGATGGCCTCTTTGTCGCCACGTTGTTTGAAGATGTGCGGCAGGGCAAGCTCTGGCAAATGCCGGTAGCTATGCGCAACATGAAGTTGGATGGAATCACGCTACACGACGAGAACTTCTGGCCTTCGCTCACGCAAACACCTGACGGACAAATTTATGTGGTGGATGGCAGCAACAGCGTTCTGGTTCGCGTGGATGGCTTGGATAGCATCCGCCGTTTGCCCGATTCAACCATTCGTGTCGGGCCGGAAGATTTGCGAAAAGCGCAAGCCTGGCAACTCGACGCGGAAGCCGAGCGGCAGCAGGCATCGGGTAGTGGAGTACTCATGGTGAAGAACCGCGCGGAAGCGCCCGTCATTGATGGAAAAATCGACGAATGGGCCGGCGCGGCGTGGGTGGACATCGACAAAAGCGGGATTGGCGCGAATTTTAATTCCAATTCCAAGCCTTACGACATCAGCGGAGTGGTTTCGATTTCCGGCGACCGGCTGTATGCCGCCTGGCAAACCGGGAACAAAGACCTTTTGAAAAACAGCGGCGAAAACCTCATAGCGCCTTTCAAGACCGGCGGCGCGCTCGATTTGATGGTCGGCGCCACTGCCGCCGACTCGAAGCGGAGTACTCCGGTCGAAGGCGACGTGCGTTTATTAGTTACGCGGATTAAAGATAAAACTTTCGCCCTGCTTTATCGCGCGGTCGTGCCGGGAACCAAAACGCCGACTCCGTTTTCATCGCCCTGGCGCACGATTAATTTGGATCGCGTGGACGACGTGAGTACTCAAGTGCAACTCGCAGGTGCCGATGGCAATTACGAAATCTCGATCCCACTTGAAGCTCTGGGCTTGAAGCCACAAACCGGGCAAACCATCAAGGGTGACCTCGGAGTGCTGCGCGGCGACGGGACGCAAACATTGTCACGCATGTATTGGAGTAACAAAGCCACCGCCATCGTTTCCGACGTTCCATCCGAAGCGATGCTCACTCCCAACCTCTGGGGCGATTGGAAGTTCGAATAAAGCGTAGCTCGGGGGGACGGTCGAATTCGACCGTACCCCCCAGCTA
>JACMOJ010000038.1 GCA_014378085.1 Burkholderiales bacterium
GTCCTGGCGCAGATCGAGAGCGACGTCAAAAACTTCGCCTCGCAGGCAACTGACAAATTTGGTTTCTCCATGCGGCGGGTATTGAAAGTGCATGCCTCGCACAGTACCGATCTTGCCAGTTAGCGTGTGATTCATTTGCAGGATGGGCTTACCGGGCACCAAGGTTTGCAGTTCATCTGCACAAAAAATCCGCTCCAGATAGCCACGCTCGTCGCCTAACGGTTTGCGCTGAAGCAGATGCAGATTGCCGAGCGGCAACGGCACGATATGAAAGCGAGAACTCATGCGCGGATCACGGCCTCGTATTCGCGAATTTGTAGGAGGCTGGTCGCGGCCATTTCCTGCCCCCGCTTCCAGGCGTGATACCAAGACAATGTATTGCTTAGCGCCTGCGCAAGCTGCCATCGCGGGTGCCAGTCAAGTTTAGACTTGGATTTGGAACTATCGAGTTTGAGGTAGTTGGCCTCGTGCGGCTGCGGTGAAGGATCACAATGCCAGCTTGATCCGGGGACTTGCTTGCAAAGATGTTCGACGATCCATTGAACCGGACGTGCGTCATATTCTTCAGGACCAAAATTCCATCCTTCAGCGTAGGCATTTCCGTCAGTGTAAAGTTTTTCTGCCAGCGACAAATACCCGGAAAGCGGCTCCAGCACGTGCTGCCATGGTCTGGTCGCGCGGGGTGACCGGATGGTCAGTGTCCTGCCTGCATCGAGTGCGCGGAGGAAATCAGGTATCAGGCGGTCAGCCGCCCAGTCGCCGCCCCCAATCACATTTCCGGCACGGGCGCTACCCAGATGAATACCGGCAGGCTCAAGAAATGAGCGCCGATACGCTGCAGTGACCAGTTCTGAGCAGCCCTTGCTGCTTGAGTACGGGTCGTGGCCCCCCATCGCTTCGTTTTCACGATACGGCCAGACCCATTCGCGATTCTCATAACACTTGTCCGTGGTGACGTTCACCACGGCCTTTACGCCAGGCGATTGCCGGACCGCCTCTAATACGTTGGCCGTGCCCATCACATTGACAGAAAAAGTCTCGATCGGCGCGTCGTAAGAAAGCCGCACCAGTGATTGCGCCGCTAAATGCAACACGATCTCCGGTTGCGCCGTGCGCATGGCTGCTGTCAGTGTAGCGGCATCACGAATATCGGCGATGTTGCTGGCCTTTAAACGTGATTGCAGGCCGCAAATATCGAAAAAACTAGGCTGCGTCGGTGCAGCCAACGCGTAGCCATAAACGTCTGCGCCCATATCGGCGAGCCAGAGCGCCAGCCAGCCGCCCTTAAAACCGGTGTGCCCAGTCAGGAAGACGCGTTTACCATGCCAGAATGCCCGATTCACTTCCAAACCTTCCACGGTGCCTTGCCGGAGGCCCACAGTTCCTCGAGGTGATTTTTATCGCGCAAGGTATCCATCGGTTGCCAGAATCCGTGATGGAACCACGCGTTCAGGTTGCCTTCCTTTGCCAGTTTTTCCATTGGCTCCCTCTCCCAGACGCTGCTATCACCGGCCACAAAGTCGATGACTTTTGGATTGAGCACAAAGAAACCACCATTAATCCAGCCGCCGTCGCCCTGGGGCTTTTCCTGGAAGCTGTCGATACGATGCCCATCGAGATTGATCGCGCCGAACCTGCCCGGTGGCTGGGTCGCGGTCAGCGTAGCAAGACGCCCTTCTTTTTTATGGAAGGCAATCAGCGCAGTAATGTCCACATCACCGACGCCGTCGCCGTACGTGAAACAAAAATCCTCGTCGCCGAGGTGTGCGCGTACGCGCTTGAGACGCCCACCGGTCATGGTGTCTTCACCGGTATCAACGAGTGTCACCCGCCATGGCTCGGCGTTGTTCTGGTGGACCTCCATCTTGTTGTTCTTCATATCGAACGTCACATCCGACATGTGCAGGAAGTAATTTGCGAAATACTCTTTGATCAGATAGCTCTTGTAGCCGCAGCAGATCACAAAATCATTCACGCCGTGGGCTGAATAGATTTTAAGGATGTGCCACAAAATGGGCTTTCCGCCAACCTCGATCATCGGCTTTGGACGAGTATTCGACTCTTCGCTAATGCGGGTCCCCAGTCCACCCGCGAGAATGACAGCCTTCATATCAACTTTTCTCCTTAGCTATTTCGCTGCATTTAAAAATTTACATCTGATTTAGTATTGCATTTTGGGCGAACAACTTGCGCCAGCCGGTTTGTCGCAAATGAATCAAACAGTGACGCAACAAAACTTAGTCATGCGATTCTGGTGATTCGCACGCCTTTGTATTCAACTTGGCCGCCGCCATTTACTCTCACACGAAATTCAAATTTAGTATTTCGATCATCTACGGTGAACGGAACATGAAGTATTGGCTCCGCATTTGCTACCTTAACGTCAACCGCCCCAAGAGAATTCTCCGGCTTTGAAAACTTGAACCCGTTCACATCAACTACACCCACAAGTTCCCCGTCGACGGGACCCGACGCGGAGATCGTGAACGCCGCCACATATTTACCGGTCCTCAATGGCAAATATGGACCATAAGAAAGATAGCTTGCCTCGCCAAAAGTCGATACAAGGGCATTCTTCGTGGGGTCATACGTTCCAACAAAGTGGGGAGTGCTTTCAGTGACCGGAAGATTGATTCCTTCTCGAGTGTCGTTTGCATCGGCGCTTTTTAGGACGCGCCTGCCATGAGGTGCAAACCCCGCTGTGGCACGTGCACTAACAAGCGGGGAAAAAGCAATTTGCCAATTCGCTCGCCGAATTTTCTCACATGCGTCGGTAACCCAACGGCTTAGCTCCGTCGACGCATTTGGCATCTCACAGCCAATCGCAACGATCGCGTGTAACTTGAAAAATGCGAGAGATACACCCGTTGCAGTGACGCTCTGCGTTTTTAGGGACAAAACATACGAACCGCCGTCATCCGCAGCACGACCATCCCAATCATAGACAGGTGAGCAAGACTGTTTGCTAAGCAGGCAGCCCTCAACAATTCGATTATCGGCGTCGAGTACCCTGCCGCCAACTGCAGCCACAGTTGGATGTAACTCCATTAGCCGCACGACTTCACGATAGACAGCTTCGCCTTCGACAACGACATCACCAGAGGTGACGACCAAAATCTCGCCACCATCGAAGGATCGCGTCGCACCGTCACGCTGCACGTCTCCGACCCAAATAAACTCAGGCAGATTCTCGCCGTTGCGCGCGATGTAAAGTTCCTTCATCCCGCGAAAGTGCGGCCAGGGTTCCACGGTGTAGCGTTCCGGCGTGGCAGTGCGCAGAATTTGCTGCGCCAAGACGTGTCGTACTGACTGCAGGGAACGAGGATCACCTTCAGACTGGTTGGTCGTCGATTGTGGATGCTGCCGCCAGTGATAAAGAATCTCAGCGACGTGCTCGATTCGCCCACCCGCATTCCAGATACGCATGACAGTATCCCAGTCGTGGCACCAATTTGCACCAGTGTCGGTGTACAGCCCGAGCTTCATGGCAACTTCGCGATTTATCGCGCACAGATGCCAGATGTACGAGCTATCAAGATTGAGAATCGGATCGAAGTCAGGTTTTAGATACGGCGCTTCGGGTTTGCCATTAATGAGCAAATCCTCATCCGAATAGATGAGGCTCGGCCGCTTCAGGCGGTCGATTTCGTGAACCAGTATTTGTATTGCATCGACAGTCAGTAGATCGTCAGCGTCAATCGGAACGACATAATCACCCTTCGCATGCTTCAGACTCTTTTGCATGGCACCCATGATTCCCAACGGTTTGGGCTCGATGATGAGTGTCGCACCCCAGGCTTCGGTGCTGCGCTCGCGTAATTGTTGAAGCGTACTGGTCGGAATAGGGCCGTGCGCGACGATAACCCATTCGA
>JACMOJ010000039.1 GCA_014378085.1 Burkholderiales bacterium
TCCGCTGCGGTTCTTTTTTCGATAACGGCCATGGCCGATGCTCCCAAAATGCGACGTCACGCAATTGCACAACGAACGATGGATGAAGCGTCGCCCAGCACAATGCAAAGAGCCCGAGCGATATAAATATCGTTCGGGCAGAAGCCAAATATTGAGGAACATAATGGCAGACGACGAAAACACAAGTGTCATGTGGTCTGCTGCTGTCACTGGGGATTGTCCCATCAGTGTCCCACGAGCTGGGATGTTGAGTTACTAAGTGTCGTAACTCATTGAATTTGTTGGCTCCTCGACCTGGGCTCGAACCAGGGACCTACGGATTAACAGTCTTCAACTCAAGCTATCCGAAGCATTCTCTGTGTGAAGTTGTAACTCTCAAGCATTTGATTTTCATGACTTTTTCGTCAAACGCTGCACGTTTATTGTTCTAACTCCTTCTCGAGTTTTATGTGCTTTTCCATGCGAGATTACACAAGAATTACACGCTACCGCGCTGCTCAGTTCGTGCGGGTGCCCCTCCGCGAGGAGGTCTGTGATAAAGCGCCTTCCAAGCTCTCAAATGTTGGCGGTAAATTCATAAAACCTCGTTGAACTAGCCGATGAAATATCCAACGCACGAAGCCAGTTTGACAGTCGTATTTCGGCCCAAACGCAACAAACCTTGCATTGCCAAATTCCGCGTTTGCATGAGGTTGCGAAGCGGAGGAACCAGTGACTCGATTGGCGTAAGGTCAGCCAATTCCTCTCACACCTGATGTCGAATTTCGCTCCCGTCCTTTTTGGTGCGGCTCAATTTGGACTGCCCTCTCGGCAGTGCTACTGGCAAGCGGACAAAGCCGCTTCTATCTGCGCGGTCGTGCGTGCAGTTCCCACGGCGATCCCAGACACAAGGCCCAGCCCTCGAAAGCCAAGCGCATATCGTGCGTAAAGCAAGCCATCAATCTCGGGACTCATGCTCCCGTCTCCATTGAAATCGTAAGCGAAGAAATTATCGACATATTGATTGATCAAATTTGATGCGTTGGTAGATGTATTTTCGGCAACGGGAACGAACCCCGAAAGCATCGGCGTGTCACTTACGCCTTCCAAATAACGAATGAACGGACCCACATCCACTAAGCCTCTTGTAGCTCGGCTGCAAACTGGTGGGGTGACGGATTGAATCGCGAACGTGTAGGGCACTCCGTTCGTCGTCAAAACCACGCTTTGAACGTTGCCGACCGTTGCAGGCGACGTGCCACGAAGTTGCATGGTTGCATACGGCGGCAAAGTGCCCGGCAAAGAGGACCACGCCGCTCCATCCAAGCTGTACTCGCCGCCGGAAATGGTGAATGGCAAAGGAACATTGGCAATTGACGGTGTGACCGGAGATGTCGCCAACGTATTTACACCTACCTTCGCCATTCCAAAAGAAAAATCAGGCTCCAAGCCGAAGGTATTGTTGGCAAAGCTTTGCGCGTAGCTGTACCGAGCCTGCGCATCCACTGCTAGCACCAAAATTTCCCTTTCGTCGACCGTGCTGGACGCGCCCCCGAACGGCAAAACAGTCGAGAGCGTGAATGAGCTGACGTCGGCGTCAAATCGCCAATCGTTAGCCTGCGCACGGCGCGAATAGACGTGATAGCGCGTGACGTTTGAAGCGGAGGTAGGCGCAAGCCACGAAATGGAAGTGGTGTTGACCGCGGGAAATGGGCGCAAATTGGTTGGGGGATTCGGCCCTTCCATTTCGAACGCGACACTTGGCTTGATTGGATCAATGTTGCCAGCGAAAGTAACGCCTACGTTTGGCCGCGCTAGGAACTGCTTAATTGAGGCTGGATTTGACGCTACGTCGCTCGTAGCTATTGCGGCATGTTCTACAAGTATGTTGGCGCTCGTGTCGCGCAGCCGGTAAGACGCCGAAACAGTGGCAAATGTGTCCTTCTGCAGCTGCAACCAAACACTTTGCCCCGTGGTGTTTACGGTGCCAGTAGCACCATCAACATCCAGCGACTCGACAGCCCCGTCGCTAATATCGGACCCTAGCCGTCCGACGCCCGAAACATCCCAAAATACTCGGCCAGTAGGATGCGAAAAACTAATCGAGTACTGAGGGGCAGCGGCTGACGCGACTTTGGTCCCAAAATCGGTGGCCGCCACCGGTGGACCAACCCTGCCCAGCTTCGTAATAACCCAATCTCGGAGTGCATCATTACTTGTCATGTCCGCGTGCTTTCCATAGTCACGCACCAGACTGCAATTTGTATCGACCGTTGACTGACTGACTCCTAACCAATCCGCAAGCTTCGCGGTCTGCCCGTCCACGGGGACCGTGCCGTCCCCTATCTTGTTTGTAACCCCGCTTTGCGGCCACTGAGAATGCGTTAAAACGCCGCTTGAATCTACTTCCCGCGTCTCAGGAAGCAAACGTATGGTGTAAATAGACGAATTTGACAGAGAGAGGAAAATATTTGTTTTTCCGTTTGTCACCACCGGCCGACGAGTAAGGTTTGTGCAGGACGCAGTTGCGCCAAGCCCCAGAAGGTGATTATTGGGACCAAAATTTTGCACTGCTGCGCCCCCGTACCAGGAGGCTGGTTTGGAGGCGATGAACTTAAAGCGCGAATAGTCTGGGTATAGAAAAAATCCTCCAGTTGCTGCTTTTCCGAAAGTACTGCGGCGCAGTTGCGCACTTTGGTTGTACTTGTATGCGGTAAGCACGTCACAGGCAAAAACAGTGCCCGCGCGACTTCCCAAGCGAGAACCAGTTTGGTTTTGGTAGAGCCAGTCGGCGACATTTGAGTACACGGTGTCACTGCAACTTACAACTTGCCCCTTTTTAGAATAACCACCGTTGCTTCGAATTATTGACGCGTCTAAACCGTACGGATCCGCAACTTGAAGTAGTCCGTAGGCATTAGCACTACCGGCGAGAGGCGACCCCAGCATCAAGACACGATCCGTTTTTTGCGCACTATCTAGTTGTCGAAGCGCGGATAAGGCAACGAGGCCTCCCATTGAATGGGCCACGACGTCGACTGGCAACTGTCCGCTTTCGGCAAACGCGGCATCGATTGCCGGTTTAAGATACAACTTTGCGGCATCCTGCGGGGCAAGCCGCCAATCCCAAGCAACGCGCTTGACTCGGTACCCTTCACCCTTGATGGCGATTTCAAGGGTCTTCCAGCCCAAGATCAGATCGTCGAAAAATTGCAGAGAGCCACACGCCGGCTGGTTCCAAGCCACCAAGACCCGCGCACATAATATCGGCGGCAACGTAGGTCGAAACCAAGTGTTGGCAATGTTGTCATCGGTAGTACTACCAAAAATGCCAGGTATCAGAATTACCACCCGCTGTCCCACAACCGAAGTTGCTATTGTGAAATCTATATTTTGCGCACTCTGTGAAGCCGTGTAGCTAACGACCATGTTGCCTTTGCGCGTGTCGACGCCAGAATTTGCGCGACCCAACGCAAGGCCAGATCGCCGAAATTCAATTGAGTAAGCGCCAGGTGCTACCGAGCCGGACACAGTGAAAATGGTGCCCGGAGGCGTGCAAGCGGGCGGCACAATCGTCTGTACGACAGTCGACTGTTGATTTAAAAGCACCGCTTGAAAGTCGTTGCTGCACCATTTGCTTGCAAAATTGCTGGCGGCGCCACCGTTGCTACTCCACGTTATTTTGTAGGTCGACGTTGCGCCTTTGGCGACCGAGATCGCGGAGCTACTCCCACCAAGATTCATTTGCGCTGTAACCGGCGCGGCCTTGAGGCTATCCGCAATTGCGGACGACAGACTAAGCGTTGTCCCGTTCAACGTCGTTGCACCTATGAGCTTGACCACAGCTGGCTCGCTGAAACGAAGGGCACGAATAACACCTACTCCATTTTTCAACCTGACCACGCGTGATACCGAGGCGGTAGCTCCCGCTTCGTCTTCAAACGCGAACGGCACGGCTTCTACGTCGAGCCCCACTCGAATCGGGCCAGTAAATTGTGAGGCTGTTGCGCCAAAGACGTCAACAAGTCGCACAGTCACGTCCGCTGTTTGATTAACAATCAGAGTGCTGGGCACTTGCTCGAACACGAGGCTGTAAGTGCTCGTTGTTGGCGGTGACCATAACGTGTTCGTGGCTTGCGCGTCCACGATGGTGGCATCTCGCCCATTTCCGCCAGACCCTCGCACGAAACCGTAGATCGTAGTCGCGCTCGGGAGCAAATCGCTGCATCCCACGTTAGCGGAGGACGCCGTAAAGTTGATCGTGCCGCCAGCTCGGGGGACGTCCCATGTACCCAGTACGCCGCTAGAGCAATCAGTGCCGCGTGGCGACGAGCCGAAATAGACCATCAGGTTTTTGACCAGATCTCCGTCGGGGTCAACAATGCTGAACGAGCCTGAAATTACACCGTTTGTTACCGAAAACGTGAACCCTGAAATTACGGGAGGCGAGTTAGGGCCAACGGTGTAAGCAGCGGAAAATGGCCCTGCAAGTCCTGTGGTTGCAACCTTCACGGAGCAGGCGTACGAGTCGGGGTTTTGCTGATAGTCGTTGCTCGTCAGCGGAATGTTGATCGTGTGCGTGCCGCCTGCAGGTTCGTTGATCGATGCGGCACCTGAGAAGGTAGCGTTATCTCGTGTCCGAACGCACGACCACACCGAAGTCGACACAGTGCCCGCCGACGCGGGCAAGTTATCGCTGAACGCTAGCGTCCCAGTGTTGCCGATTATGCGTCCACTGTTGACTGTGGGCGGCGGCGTCGGGGTTGCGGTAAGCAAAAAATTGGCCATCGCGTTTTCGGACGGACCATCGTAAGTGGTGTATCCAGCTCGGCATGAAATCTGACTCACACCTGAAGAGCCAGGCGGAAGGGGCAGGCGGATAGTGTGGCGCGCGCCTGCGGGTTCCAGCACAACTGAGGACGCTGAGCATTGCGTGTCGCCCCCTTGGCACCCTGATGTGCCTGACGGGGAGTAGGCACCGTAGCCGACAAAACAAACAGCTGAAAGCCCAATAATCGGCCCCTTCGTCGGTGACAAATTGTCCGAGAAGACCAACGTCCCATAGTTGCCGTCGTAGACCGCGCTAACCATGGTCGGTACTACTGTTGGTCGTGCTGTGATCTGCACCCAAGCCGACCACGGGCTGTAGCCGTTCGCCGTGCGATACATGACCTGGCAAGACCACATTCCTTGCCGTTCAATCTTTGCAGACACCGTGTGATCGGTGCCCGCCGCCTCGTTGGCGCGGATGTTGCCGCCCACGGGTACGCCGCTGCCGTTGCTTGATTTGCACGCCCACCGGTGATCGGTAATAGGCGCATCTGCGCTGGTCAGGCCGTCCCGATAAACAAAAGTGAGCGTGTCGTCGGTACGCGAGGATGTGCCGAACGTTGGCGCGGGCAGTGCCGACTGCGCTTGTCCGAAGCCTACACCTCTTACAGGGTGGTAGGAAGCGTTGGTCGAGCCGTCACCCAATGGCCCCGATCCGCTGCAACGAACTGAGCCGTCGGTAAGCGAGACGCAAACCCCGCCATCGCCCGTCGAAGCAGAGGTCACGCTACCAGATACGCCTTGCACGAGCGTCGCGACACGGGTGTACGAGAGGTAGCCAGTGTCAGTTTGTGGATCGACAGCGTCGTCAGAGCCCAATCGGCCACCGTCATTTTCTCCGACACATGCGACAGCGTCTCCAAGCGTGATGATGCATGTTGCAGATCGCGCGAACGACATGGATTTAGGCGACTGGGTAAACGCGGTGGACTTCGCGGGCTGCCACTGTTTGGGTGAGGCTGTCCCTCGGCCTAATTGTGCATAGTCATTCATGCCCCAGCACCAGACCGAAAAGTCTGCTTTGGTCACACAAACATGTTGCGCTAGAGGGTGAGTGGTAAGCGTAGTCGCCACGACTCCAGCGACAGCGGTTGCAGGGTAGACCGTGCGTGTGTCTAGTCCCACACTGTTGCCCAAACTGCCGTTGCCGTTTACGCCCCAACAAAACACGCCTCCATTGGCTTTGAGGCTGCAACCATAAAAATCACCGAGGACGACCTTCACGTTATCGGTGCCAAGACTCGGCACTAGGGTGGCCGAGAGAACTGAAGTTGGACTGCCAGGCGAAACACCGCCGGTAGCCTCCCCGTAGGAGTTGGTGCCCCAGCACCAAACACTACCGGCTGACAGCGCGCAGCTAGTGTTAAGTCCAGAGGTGACGTCGGCAATCGCGGCGGGCAGCCCCACGACAGCAACAGGCGCAGCCCGCGCGGTTGTCGTGCCGTCACCAAGCTGCCCTACGTCGTTGCTTCCAGCGCACCAAACCGCGCCCGATGCCAGCGCACATGCCGCGCTATTGCCGAAGGATATTTTCGACAACGATGCAGGGAAGCCCGCATATAGCGTTGGCGTAATCAGTGACGCATTTGACCAACACCGCAGCTGGCCATCGGATGCAAGACCGCAAACTCGCCCTACCAAACCGCGACCTGTCTGCACTGCATTTACTCGCCCCGCCTCGGCGTTGTCAGCGACGACTATCATCTGAGCCGACCGCACATTGGGATCAAGACCACCGATGGTCACCGCATCGTATCGCTGAACGTAATAGAAATCTTGACGACGAAGACGGGGCGTGAAAGCAGGAAAGGTAACTGTGGCGGCTCCCGCAACATAGGGGGTCTCCAATACCGTCTCACATGTGTTGCCCTCGCCCCGACACAATCGGAGCATTCCGTTTCCCAAAAACGTGCCCGAAGTCTTTGCGGCCGAGACGACCACGCCGCTGATAGATGTCGAATCGATTCGCGCGGTGATATTGATACCTCCGCCAAAAACGCCGACGGCTGGGTTGGTGATCACTGCCTGCGCACCGGCGACAAAAGGAATGCTGCACACTAACAGCACAGTCGTAGCTGACATCCGTGCCAAACAATTTCGCACCTGGCGATACAGCGCGGTTTTCAACTTCAAAGCTTTCCCCCTCAATACAATTTTTTTGGAGCCGTCAAGTGTGCCTTCCGCGCAAATTGGCTCAATCTACGCAATCCGAATTCCAAGCGTAACGCAATCCTTGGCGCGAAGCTAGCGGCGGTGCAGACCGAGTAGACGAGATGTTTCACGTCTATTGTCCCGCGGTGAACAGATACCACTTGATCACAATTGATGGTCACCACAGAATTTCGATGAATAAATGCATTCCCATGGGACCGGCGAGAGATCTAACGGGTTTTCAGCGTACAACACTGCGATCGGTCGGACGGAAAATGCAGATGGGCTGGTGGCGCTGTCATACGCATCTCCGCTCGCGTGCAACGCCAACGCTATTGCGACGTGTGGCCCGTCACAGATCGAGATACGACCCACGCTGTTGACCAACTCTTCGCGAACATTCAAGCCTTCGACCTTTTGCTTCTCGCCGGGCGCTGTACCTAACTAAATTGCGTTGGTCACAGCCAGTACACCGTCGTTTTTCGTTGTCGCAGATCGCCATAGCGCAAGTATCATCGCGCCAAGAATTGTCAAGAACAACTGCCCACGCTCATGGCCGCAAACACTGAAGCCTTCGCCCGCACGCTAATCGACGCCCAACTCAGTGATCAACACTGGCAAATCAGTGACGGCACCAGTGTCCGCTACGAGTACACATTAGCCAACGGCGACCGTGCGGACTACTTGCTGTGCAGCCGCGAGGGCCGGGGGCAAGCCATCGTCGAGGCCAAGAGGGAAAGCATCAACGCCGCCGACGCCCGCGAGCAGGGCCGCCGCAATGCCGAGCAGGCCAATGTGCCTTTTGTATTTTTAGCCAACGGCAACGAGATTTTGTTTTGGGACTGGCAGCGCGAAGCCCACCCGCGAGCAGTGCGCACCTTCTTTTCACAGGCAGACTTGGAGCGCCGCGCCGCCTTATTGCAAATGCGCGTTGACCCGCTCACTGTTGCCATAGACACCCGTATCGCCGGGCGCAACTATCAGGTGGACTGCAACGAAACCATTTGCCGTGAAATTGGCTTGGGGCGGCGCAAGATGCTGATTGAAATGGCCACAGGCACCGGCAAGACGCGCACCGCCGCCGCGCTGATCAAGCGCCTGTTTGCCGCCAATGTGGTCACCCGCGTGCTGTTTTTGGTGGACCGTATTCCGTTAGCGGTACAAACCGAGGAGGCTTTCACGGAGCACATGAGGGAGCTGCCCTGTTACGTAATGCGCGCCGGCCGCCGTTTTCAGGACGAGCAGCGCATCACCATCACCACCTTGCAGTCGATGGTGAACATTTACCACCAATATTCGTCGGGCTATTTCGACCTGATCATCACCGACGAATGCCACCGCAGCATTTACGGTAAATGGCGCAAGGTGCTGGAGCACTTTGACGGTATCCAGATCGGCCTGACCGCCACCCCCTGCGTCAAGCCGCCCAATGAAGACGGATCTGCAGACGACGAAACGGTTTTTGTGCGGGACACCCTGCGTTTCTTTGGCGTCGATAAGCCGACTTTTTCCTACACGCTCAAACGCGCCATCGACGAGCGCTATTTGGTCGGTTACCAAATCTACAAGGCCAAGACCGTCAAGACCGCCACGGCGGACGGCATCAAGATTCTGCGGGACGAAATCAAGTGGGATGGGCTGGACCCCAAAACGCGCAAAGAACTGGAAGACGCTTTTGTGGCCGCTGCCAACCTCAAGCCACCCCAGCCGCACATCCTGATCGACCCCAATGTGCTGGAGCGCAAGTTCACCATTCCCGCCCGAAATCAGGCCATCGTGCGCGAATTCCGTAAGGTGATGGAAGACGGCTATCTTGACGCCACGGGCTACCTGCGAAAACCGCTGATTGGCAAAACCATTGTGTTTGCCGTGACCAAACGCCACGCCGAAACGCTGGCCACGCTGATCGACAACGAGTTTGCCCACCTCAAACCTTCGCCGGAAATCAAA
>JACMOJ010000330.1 GCA_014378085.1 Burkholderiales bacterium
CAACCCACCATCTTTTAGGCTAACCCAGTAAGACCCCCGCTAAAATGAAGACACCTTCCCTTTCTCTAGTCACAAACAAAGTAGACGCCGATATGCCTTACAACACCGACGACCTTCGAATCCGTGGCATCAAAGAGCTGACGCCGCCCGCACACCTGATGCGCGAGTTTCCATGCACCGAAGCCGCCTCGGCGACCGTGTTCCGCGCGCGCGAAGAGATTCACCGCATCATGCATCGCGGCGATTCGCGGCTGTTGGTGATTGTCGGGCCTTGCTCGATCCACGATTACGCCGCCGCCATGGACTACGCCAAGCGCCTGCAAGCATTGCGTCTGACCATGGAACAGGACCTGACGATTGTGATGCGGGTCTACTTTGAAAAGCCCCGCACCACGGTAGGTTGGAAAGGCTTTATTAACGACCCGAATCTCGACGACAGTTATGACATTAACAAGGGGCTGCGGCAGGCGCGCAAGTTGTTGTTGGACATCAATCAGCTAGGCCTCGCGGCGGCCACTGAGTATCTCGATCTGATTTCGCCGCAGTATCTCGCCGATCTTATCGCGTGGGGCGCGATTGGTGCGCGAACCACTGAAAGCCAGTCGCATCGGCAGCTTGCGTCAGGCTTGTCGTGTCCGGTCGGCTTTAAAAACGGCACCGACGGCAACATTAGAATCGCGGTAGATGCAATCAAAGCGGCGTCAGCACCGCACCACTTCTTGTCGGTGACCAAGGGTGGACAATCCGCAATCATTTCGACGGCGGGCAATGAGGACTGTCACATTATTCTGCGCGGCGGCAAAGCACCGAACTATGACACGGCGAGTGTTGACGCGGCATGTCAGGAGCTGGGAAAGGCGGGACTTGCGCAGCGCGTGATGATCGATTTCTCACACGCCAATTCGTCGAAGCAGTACGGTAAACAGATTGAGGTATCGACAGATGTTGCGCAGCAGATTTCCGGCGGAGACAACCGTATTGTCGGGGTGATGGTCGAGAGCCACCTTAACGCCGGACGGCAAGACATCGTGCCGGGGAAGCCACTGGCTTATGGTGTTTCGGTGACTGATGCTTGCATTGGTTGGGAAGATACAGAAACGTTGTTGACGCAACTGGCGGCAAGTGTCCGTCAGCGTCGGCTTGCGAACGCTGAATAAAGAGAATCGAAACATTATGGCCACTGAGCTAAGAATATTAGGACGCCACCAAATCGACGAGCACGATGTGGGATTTAGCTACAACGGGGTGACGTTCAACCAGCAGTCGTTGCACACATTTGCAGGGCTCAACTCGGTTGACACCCGTGAGTATGTAGAGGCAACGTTTGCCTGCCTCCGTGAGCATGGCCAGCAGTGCGCACGGATGGGTGCCTACAAGCCGCGCACCAGCCCGTATTCTTTTCAGGGCATGGGGAAAGAGTGCCTGCCGTGGGTGTTTGAGCTTGCAGGCAAATACGCAATCCGGGTCATATCGATGGAAGTGACGCGCGAGGCGCATCTGGATGAAATCAACGAAGCGCTGGAAAGTACCGGCCGACCGACCGGTGTGATGTTACAAATCGGCACGCGCAACACGCAGAATTTCGAGCTGCTGAAGGCGGTGGGCCGACAACACGAGTTTCCCATTTTGTTGAAGCGCGGCTTCGGTATCACGCTCGATGAATCCTTAATGGCCGCAGAATACTGCGCCTCTGAGGGCAATACCAAAATTGTGTTTGGCCTGCGCGGCATGAAAACAAATTTTGGTGATCCACATCGGAACCTCGTCGATTTTGCCCACGTGCCAGTGGTGCATCGACTAACGCGTATGCCAGTTTGTGTCGACCCATCACATTCGGTTGGCGCGCGCGGCGCGTCACCAGAAGGCATCCTCGACGTTTTTCACGTCGCGGCGCAGGGTGTGATTGCGGGCGCGAATATGTTGCTGGTCGATATGCATCCCGAGCCGCGTAAATCGCTGGTCGATGCGGCGCAAGCAATCACGCTCGACGAGTTGCCGTATTTTCTGGAAGATGTTGCGATCGCGCGCGAAGCGTATCTGCAGCGGCTTGCGCTGGCGAAGAAAGTTATGCACTCAGTTCAAGCGGCGAATCAGCACCAAGCAGTATGACGTTGCATCGGTCGGTTAGCCAGCGCAGCGGTATTTGGCTGTGTGAAGGCTTGCTGGTGATGGCGGGACTAATCAACGCAAACAATGTGGCAGCAGCCGAGGCGGTGAAGCGGATTGCAGCGCTCGCGCCGTCGCTGACCGAGTTGGTCTATGCGGCGGGAGCGGGCAGAAATCTTGTTGCGGTTTCGGCATTCAGTGACTACCCCGAAGCGGCAAAAAGGCTGCCGCAGGTGGCAGATTTTGCAGGTGTCAATCTTGAGGCATTGATTCGGTTGAAGCCTGATCTTGTGCTCGTGTGGGAGTCGGGCACGCGTCCGTCGGATATCGCGAGGCTGCGCGACTTGCAGATTCGGACAGAATCGATACGCATCAATACCTTTGATGACGTGCCTGCAGCCATTCGCCGGATCGGAGAGTTGGCTGGCACGGTGGAACTGGCCAACGCCGCCGCAGAGCAGTTTGTGTCGCGGGCCAAGACCCTTGTTGCGAACAACCAGCGCAAGCCGGCGGTGACGGTGTTTTTTGAGATTGGCCGTACGCCACTAATGACGATCAACGGCAGCCACTTCATTTCGCGCGTATTGTCGATTTGCGGTGGCGTGAATGTTTTTGCCAACGCCGCGACGCAGGTGTTTCAGCCATCGCGTGAAGTGTTATTGCAACTCGACCCACAAGTGATTCTGCTTGGCGCAAGTCAGCAGAAGCGTGTGGGCCGCGATGACGCCATTTATCAAGGTCTCGCGGCTTACCGCCGGGGAAAACTGTTGTCGATCAGCGCCGACCATATTTTGCGACCGGGTCCGCGTCTGCTAGACGCTGCCGCTGAAGTGTGCAACGTACTGGATGGTATTCGCGCTGCAAACTAACGTGCCTTTATGGTGACGGCAGTTGATGACGTTAATGGGATTTTTTGTAAGAAAACCCCGAAAGATCAAAGTGCGCCCCGGTTGGCGGACGCATTTACCGCCGACGCCGATCGCCGCGGATTTCGGCGACTCAGGTTGATATCGTCGGGTATATCGACTCGTCGCAAAATGCTGATTAGCGGGCAAAAGATGCGCCAATTGCGAATCATTGGCAGGCGACGCCTCAGCTTGGCGCATGCATTTGCGCGTCGTCTTGTCAACGCTGCGAGGTGAAACGGCTAGATGAAGCGGCTGGGCGACCGAGCGCCTTCGGCGGGCGCTTTGCACTCTGACTGAAAGCGCTGCCGCAAAGGATGCGTACAAAGGGCACGTACAGTGAGACGTTTAAAGGGACGTACAAAGGGACGTACAAAGGGACGTACAAAGGGACGTACAAAGGGACGTACAAAGGGACGTGCGTAGGGAGCGTGCAAGCGTGGGTGGCGTCAAACGCAACGGAATTTTCTCGCCCTACGTTGCGGTCGTGTTTGCTAGCGCTTGAGGAGCGGCGATCAAAGCCGCGTGGCAATTTCCTTGTTCGCCATTTCGACGAGTGCTTGAAGTTGATGTGCAGTCGAAACGGTCGGCACTTCACCTAGTCGCGCACTATCCTCGATGATTCCCGCCAAGTTGCCAACCCGCAGTGCACCCACCAACAGGCTGTTTGATTTCAGGCTGTGAGAGGCCTGTCGAACTTGGTCCGCGTCACCAGCCTCAATTCCCGATGTGATGCGATTGAGGAGCGGAGCCGAGTCCGCGAGGTAAATTCGCAACGCGTACTCATACAGTTTGCTGCCGGTCCTCAGGTCGTGATTTCGTAGGTCCTTTAGGGACGCGTCACAAAAATGCGGCCGCCTAGAATTGCTATCGTCGATACTCTCGATATTGTCGAGAAGAGTATCTGCTGGATTGTGAACTTCGCTTTGTGGATTCATAAACACTATGTCTTCGGCGGCAAACAAATTTTCTTAAGCCTTGAAGAGTTTGGCCATCAGCCAACGCGGTCTAACCACCACGTGCTAACACGTGCTAACACGCGCCAAAACGGGCGCGATTGCGAGTTAGTCAACTAGTCCGTTTTTTAACGCGTAGTGTGTCAATTCCGCATTGTTAGCGAGCCCCATTTTTTCCAGCAGGCGGGCGCGATAAACACTTACCGTCTTGGGTGAGATCGCCAGTGCCTCTGCGACTTCAGAAAGCTTCTTGCCCGAGGCAATCAGTCGCAAGGTCTGGAACTCACGATCCGATAGTTTTTCATGCGGATTATTGTCAACATCCGCCGTCAAACTATTGGCCATCGCCTCGGCAATTTCCGGCGTAATAAATTTTTTCCCTGCGGCGATCTTGAGGATTGCCTCAATCAGCATCTCAGGCGCACCTGTTTTGTTAAGGTAGCCGTAAGCTCCGGCGCGCAACGAGCGCACTGCATACTGGTCCTCAGTAAACATGGAAAGAATCAACACCTTGCATTTCGGGGCCTCTTCCCGCAATGCTTTTAGAATGTCGATGCCATTTTTCCCCGGCATGTTGATATCCATCACGATGACATCGTACTCGCATGTTGGAAGCAGTGCGCGTAGTTCACCGTAACCGCCTGCTTCCCCAACCACCTCAATTTCTGGGTGGTCCTCAAGCGTCAGCCGGATTCCGCGTCTGACCAAGGCGTGATCGTCTACGAGAATTACGCGCGTCATACAGAAATCTCCGCCACGTGTATCAGGCCGACATCATCAATGGTGATCAATGCTGTGGTTCCGGTTTCGAGTCCGGTATACGTGGTGTCAAAATCCAGCGTGCCGCCGACGGCCCCAATACGTTCACGCGCGGAGAATACGCCAAAGCGGCTTGGGTTCATAATTTGCGGGAGTGTGCACCCTGCGCCATCGTCGCGAATTTCAATGGTCAAGCCCCCATTGATGTAAAAGACTGCGCACCAAATATTCTTGCCGTTCGAATGTATTTCGACATTTTCGATGAGTTCTGCCGTCGCGTCGTAGGCTGCAAGCGCGATGTTTTCCGGCAACGAAAACTCTCGTGGACTGGCGCTGAGATGCGCAACAATTCCTGAGCGCTTTTGGAGCTGGGAAAGTTGCCACTCCAGCGCGGCGACAATACCTTGATCAAGCAGGTTACTGCGCAGACTGGTATAGAGTTTCTGGCTGGCTTCGACCGCCTTTTGTACCAATTCTGCCGCCTCGTGAATTTCTGTCTCTAGCTGCTTTGTTTGCGCTTCAATTAACGGCGCAGTGGTGATGGTCCGCTGCAGTCTGGTGATAGCAAATTTTGCCGCGAGCAAGTTGCCGCCAATTTCGTCGTGCACCTCGGTCCGCATAGTGGCACGGTCGCGTTCCCGAACATCAGAAAGGTGCATTGCAAATGCGCGTAGTCGACGCTCGCTCGACAGGAGATTCTGCTGCGCAAGATTTCGGGCGGCGCGGGTTTTAGCGCCTTCAACGGATCGCTCGATTGCGCCTGGCAACCGCTTAAGCCTGCCCTTGACGAGGTAGTCATCTGCGCCATTACGCATGGACTCAACGGCCAGATCCTCGCCCATCTGGCCCGACACAATGATAAATGGCAAGTCGGCATTTTGTTGCTTGACCAACTCTAACGCGCGTTCGGCCGATAACTGAGGTAGTTGATGGTCAGAAATCACCAGATCCCAAAACTGGGTGGCCAGAGCTTCAACCAACGCCGCTTCCGTTTCCACGCGTTGGCTATCTAGCGCTATCCCGGCATAAGTCAATCCCACACTGATGAGTTCGTAGTCCAGCGCGGAGTCTTCTACGAACAGTATTCTGAGGGATTTGCTGGAGGTGTCAGTCATGTCGAGACGTGAAAATTGCCGTAGGAGGCAGGCCTGGAAGGGTGCCGCATATAGAACACCCTGCTGGGGTAAGAAATAGCCGCATATCCTCCCGCTTTTCAACGCCTTGAATTGTCTCATCGGGCCTGAAAATTGTCCTGATATCGTGGCACCCGCAATTGGCAATCCCAGTCGGCAAAACTGGCGAAATGACAATTGGCGAGTCTAGCACGATGAACAGCAAGTCATTCAACGGCCGTCGACTCGCTAGGTGAATGGCGGTACTCGATCAGCATCAATGAATTGGGGAAGTCGTGGAACACGCACAATCTGTCACGCAGGCAATCGCAGTAGTCGGGCCGCAACTCCGAATTGCGCAATCCGAGCTCGGGCGCATGAAGGGGATCATTGATACCGCCGCAACTGAGTTGCTGAGCAGTTTCGGAGAAATCCAAGGCGTTTTTCAGGGTGTCGAACAGGAGCGGTGTGAGTCAGCCGATGCGGCGCTGGCTCGCGCCATGACGGCATTGCAGTTTCAAGATATGGTCGGCCAGTTGATGACGGGGCTGACCGAACGGATCAGTACGGCGACACACGTGCTTGATCACGCTTCAAATACGGGCGAGGTAACAGGCCGAGTTCGTACGTTTCCACGCCAAGTCGTGCTGCAGCATGACGTTGCGTCTGGCGATATTGAGCTGTTTTAGATTGGCAAATGGGTAAGATTCTCGATGTTCATTAATTTTTTGGTATGAAGGAAATCAGCGATGCGTTCAATTTTGGCGGTAGATGATTCGCCCTCAATCCGGCAGATGGTTGCGTTCACACTAAAGAGCGCTGGATACAGCGTAATTGAAGCGGCGGATGGGAGGGAAGGATTGGCGAAAGCCAAAGAGAATACCGTCAGTCTGGTTCTTACCGATCAAAACATGCCGCTGATGGACGGCATCACGCTGGTCAAAGCTCTTCGCGGCCTGCCGATGTATGCAACGACGCCGATTCTGATTCTCACCACCGAATCTTCGGATGATATGAAAGCGAAGGGGCGCGCAGCGGGAGCAACCGGATGGCTGGTAAAGCCATTTGACCCGGTGCGGCTGGTCGAAATCGTTAAGAGGGTGATTCGATAGTTGTGAAGGAAGGCGACTAGGTTTGGGTAAACAACTTAATGCAACAAAAAAGAGCATTGCAAAGGATGATATGGGCGAGATAAGCAATCAAGGAATACAACCAGGAGGTATGGGGATCGACCTGAGCCAGTTTTTCGAAATTTTCTTCGAAGAGGCCTACGAAAACCTCGCGTCGTACGAATCACTTCTGCTGGAGACTGACCCGGATGCGCCAGACGACGAAGCGTTAAATGCCATTTTCCGCGCGGCACATTCCATTAAGGGAGGTGCCGCAACATTTGGTTTTGTGGATGTCGCCGAGTTAACACACGAACTTGAAACATTGCTCGACCTTGCGCGCAGACATGAGCTTCAGCTTTCCACTGAAATGATTGATTGCCTGCTCGCGTCGGGCGATGCATTGAAGGCGCAATTAAAGCGTCATCAAGACGGTGGTACCGGCGAACCTACGCCGATCGCCCATCTTGTCTCGGACTTACGTCGGCATGCTGCCGGTCAGCGTGCCGCGCCGCCAGTTCAGACAGTGGTGGCGAGCGCCGCCGACGCACCTGCGCCGAAACCGGCCGCAAATGCACTGAACCGAACCATTACGATTCGTATTGGTCCACTAACCTCAGCATTTGATATTCAAAACCTGCTCAATTTGTTTGATGAAATTCCTGGTATGGGCGCGGCAACGTTTGCGTCGACTGACGATGCGACATCGCTGGAATTCCGTGACTTAAGCGTCGTTACCTCCTCCACAAACGGCGATTTGATCGATCTCTTCACCTTCTACATTGATCGCGACAAAGTCACAATCATGGAGACATCGACCGGTCTAGCTTCAGCGGCGAGTGCCCCGGCCGATCCCGGCTTTGGTTTGTTTGAAGATCTGGAGGCACCGTCCTCAGCGCATGCCGCGTTTACCGCACTGGCCCGCACAAGCGAGAGCAGTCCAGCAATAGCACCCGCCGCAACCGCAAAGATTGAGAAGCCCGTTGCCGCTGCAGAGTCAACAACACTACGGGTTTCGGTAGAAAAAATTGACCAACTGATAAATTTAGTTGGTGAACTTGTTATAACGCAGGCGATGCTTGCGCAAAAGGCGCAGGCGCTGGATCCAAATCAGCATAACGGTGTAGTGGTTGGCTTGACAGACCTTGAGCGAAATACCCGTGATCTTCAAGATTCCGTCATGGGAATCCGCATGATTCCGATGTCGTTTGTGTTTAATCGATTCCCAAGAATGCTGCGCGACTTGACGGCCAAACTAGGGAAAAAAATTGAACTCAAGACGAGCGGTGAGGCAACTGAACTCGACAAAGGCTTGATTGAAAAAATCACTGATCCACTAACGCATTTGGTGAGAAATTCCGTCGATCATGGCATTGAGAGTCCAGCCGATCGCGCGGCCGCTGGCAAGCCTGTACAAGGCACGATAACGCTTTCGGCTCGGCACCAAGGCGGCTCCATTGTAATTGAGGTTCGAGACGATGGCAGGGGGCTTAATCGCCAACGCATTCTTGACAAAGCTGTCGAGAAAGGTATTCCAGTCTCCGACCGGATGTCGGATCAAGAGGTGTGGCAGCTGATATTTGCGCCGGGCTTTTCTACGGCTGATGTAGTCACAGACGTTTCGGGTCGTGGTGTTGGTATGGACGTCGTAAAGCGCAACATTACTGCGCTCGGCGGGACGGTGGAGCTTGATTCTGGTTTGGGACACGGAACGCGGGTATCCGTTCGCCTTCCGCTTACGCTGGCGATCATGGATGGAATGTCGGTCGGCGTCGGCGGCGAGGTCTACATTTTGCCGCTGGCCTCTGTGGTCGAGACATTTCAGGCAGACCAATCCAAGCTAAAGTCGCTTGCGGACCAAGGCAAAGTGGTGCAAGTTCGTGAAGAGTATCTTCCGGTACGTCGCCTCGCCACTGTATTTGATGTTCCAGCCGCGCAAGCTGAATCTGAGCGTGCCATCATGGTGATCGTGGAAGCTGACGGTCGTCGTTCTGCGTTGATTGTTGACGAGCTGATTGGCCAGCATCAGGTAGTTGTAAAAAACCTCGAAGCAAATTATCGTAAGGTCGACGGTATCTCGGGCGCGACAATTTTGGGTGATGGTCGGGTTGGCTTGATTCTGGACATCAGTTACCTGGTGAACTAGGTCGGCGCTAAGCCGCCTTCCATCATTGCGATTGCTGGAACTCAATTTTTGTCAGCGGCGGCCGATAGCTTGTTATGCGTTCTCCGATTGCTTCCGCACCGCGGACTCGACGGATGGTAACCGTCAGTCCAAATGTCAAATAGTCAAACACTCTTAACGTACTCACCGCTGGCGGACCGAAAGCAGTTCATGCTTGGTGTTCACTTGCGTGTACACGATGTAGGAAGTGACGAGACTTCGCTGGCTAACGCGTTGAATTCACTTGTGCCGTTCTGGCCGGAGCCCCCCGCGTTGGTTATGGTCGACTTCGCCGGAGCGCCGGCAGCCGGGCCATCCTTAGGTTGGCGGCCACCCGAATCCACGGTGCTGCTAAGCGAGGCGCACCTGCAATCGACTCATCCGAGCGATTTGCCACGAGATCCTAGCGCGACACGCGGCTGCCTAGTTCTCCGCGACAGCGCGCACCTTCCAATTCAGCAGGCTGCTTACTTCGCCATACCTCATTCGCGATTGCCCGAATTGCCGCAATTGGTAGCGCGATTAGCGTCACCCGTGGTTGTGTTGGACCTAAACGAACCGATTGACTCGGCGCGCGCCGCGAACGGGGGCGCTGCGGCGGTTGGTGGCTGGTCGTGTTTGGGGTGGAAGCGCCGCCCTGCTGATCGAATAATGGGATTGCTATCAAATATTCTGAAGCTGCTACAACTGATGGATAAAGATGCAGACACCGGCGATCTTGAAGCCATCCTCAAGCGCGACGCGGTACTGTCTTATAAATTGGTTTCAATTGCAAATTCGGCTGCATTTGGGCTGGCCGTCGAAGTTTCCTCGTTGCGACATGCGCTGAGCATTTTTGGTCGACAGCGACTAAAACGCTGGCTTTCCCTGTTATTGGTGCAGGCGGGAGGAAGTGAAACGCCACAGGTATTAGTGCAAGTTGCCTTCATACGCGCGGCATTCCTCGAGCGGTTGGGTAGTGCACTTGGACTCGGTGCAGAGCAGGAAGACTTGTTCTTGTGCGGGGCATTTTCATTACTCGACAAAATTCTTGGCATCCCGTTGGCCGAGTTGCTAGGACGAGTCTCCATTTCGGAAGCCGTCACCGATGCCTTAGTCGGTGAGGAGGGACCGTTGGCCCCGCTGTTAGGTCTGTTGAAGGGCGTGGAAGCCAGCGATGCGGATTTTCTTAGTGCGCAATGTGAATTGCTGTCGATTCGTCCGCGTGAAGTGAATCTGGCATTGATTTCGGCAATATCAGGCACCAAGGAAGTTGCCAGCCTGTAACGAATTTCGCATAAATACGCCGAAATACTCAATACAAATTGCTCAAGATTGCTGTGTTTTGGTCGTTATTGTTATGTAGGCAGTACGGAACCACCGATCTTCTGCGAGGAAAAAGAAATGATTAGCTCACCGACTGAAGTGTCGCCGACAGAAGGTAAAGAGTACACCTTCTCAAATGCGGACTTTGACCGCGTTCGTGCACTTATCCGTAAGATCGCTGGCATCAGCCTTAACTCGACCAAGCAAAATATGGTCTACAGTCGGTTATCACGGAGGCTAAGGACGACCGGGCACGTCAGCTTCAAGAATTATCTTGACGAGTTAGAGGCTCGTCAGTCCGATGAGTGGCAGGAATTTACCAATGCGCTCACGACAAATCTGACATCTTTTTTCCGCGAGGAGCATCATTTTCCGATACTTGCTGAATTCATTCGTGCGCGAGCGCAGCCCGTAAAAATCTGGTGCGCGGCGGCTTCGACTGGAGAAGAGCCCTATTCGCTCGCAATGGTAATGTCTGAGTGTGCAACAGGCGGCGCCACTAATTCAAAACTCTTGGCGACTGACATTGATACAAATGTGCTTGAGACCGCGTCGAACGGCGTTTACGCCGCAGACGGCCATAAGGGTCTTAGTGAGTCGCGTCGCAATCGATTTTTTTTGAAGGGCACCGGCGCAAACGCTGGCAAGATAAGAGTCCGACCAGAGTTACGAAAGTTGGTGGAATTTGCGCCGCTAAATTTGCTCGCAAATGAGTACGCGGTGCCGCTGGGTCTCGATGCTGTCTTCTGTCGCAATGTCCTCATTTATTTTGACAAACCGACGCAGCATCTTGTCCTGGCGCGGCTCGCAAGGCACTTAAAAGTCGGCGGTTTGTTGTTTGCCGGACATTCAGAAAATTTCTCGGATTGCCGCGATATCTTCAAATTGCGCGGCAAGACCGTCTATGAGCGAGTCGATCAACGCAGTGTTGCGGGCGCATAAGTCATGGCCATTAAGCAACTTGGAGATCCTCTTTTCGCAAGAGACCCCTCGGCACCAATCGGTTTTGCCACATTTCGCTACACGGAGAGAGGCTTCACAGCGCAGGCGGTAAAAGTTCTGCCTGGAGAGTTCTATGTTGATAGTGACGAAATACCAATTGTGACTGTACTTGGTTCGTGTGTCGCGGTTTGCCTGCGCGACCCCACCGCGCAAGTTGGGGGCATGAACCATTTTCTGCTGCCCGACGGAGGCGATAGCGGCGTTGCTGGTACTGCTGGACGCTACGGCGTAAATGCAATGGAAATGTTGATTAACGAACTGGTAAAGCGCGGCGCACAGCGTCGCAGGTTGGAAGCCAAAGTGTTCGGCGGCGGCCGTGTGATGAAAAACTTCACCAGCCTTAATGTGGGTCAACGTAATGCTGATTTCACTCGGGAATTCCTCAAGACAGAAGAGATCAGGGTGCTATCAGAAGATCTACTCGACATCTTCCCTCGAAAAGTGTGTTTTCTGCCCAAGTCCGGCAGGGCGTTGGTTAAGAAACTTGCCGCCGCAGACGACACCTTAGTGTTGCAAGAAAAGCAGTACCAGAGCCGTCTCGTTGAAAGCCCGGTCGCTGGTGACATAGAGTTGTTTTGATGACCGTGGAGTAGTGTGATGTCAAAAATACGTGTTCTTGTAGTGGATGATTCAGCGCTGATTCGAAATCTTATGAAAGAGATTATCGATAGGACAGACGACATGGAAACGGTCGGCGTTGCATCCGACCCCCTAGTTGCTCGGGAGCTCATCCGCAGCTTAGATCCGGATGTCATCACACTCGATATTGAGATGCCGAAAATGGATGGTCTGGACTTCCTCGAGCGCCTCATGCGGTTACGCCCGATGCCTGTTGTGATGGTCTCGACATTGACTGAGCGCGGAGCCGACACCACCTTCCGCGCGCTGGAACTCGGCGCGGTAGATTTTGTCGCGAAGCCAAAGTTAGGAATTACCCAAGGCATGAGTGATTGTGCGAATGAGATTCGGGAGAAAATTCGAGCAGCAGCAACATCCAAACAAGTTCGACGCCGGGATCCGCACGCAGAAGCGGCATCAGTTGCAGCGACTGCGCCGGCAAAGATGCTAAATACGGTGCGGGCGGATGCTCACGTTCCGTTCGTACGGGGGTCACCTTCAGCGGGCACTGAGAAAATTATTGCAATCGGCGCATCCACGGGTGGCACTGAAGCCATTAAGGAAGTGCTATGTCGGTTGCCCGCCCATTCCCCCGCGGTCGTAATCACACAGCATATGCCGCCCGGCTTCACCAAAAGTTTCGCGGTGCGGCTCAATTCACTTTGCAAGATTATTGTGAAGGAAGCTGAACACGGTGAGAGGGTGTTGCCCGGTCACGCCTATATTGCACCAGGTGGTCGCCACCTTGCGCTTGGGCGATCTGGGGCAAATTATGTCGTCGAAATTTCTGACGATGCACCGGTAAATCGCCATCGCCCGTCGGTCGATGTGCTGTTTTCGTCCGTCGCGTTGAATGCGGGCGCCAACGCAATTGGCGTCATGCTGACGGGCATGGGTAAGGATGGCGCGGCCGCAATGTTGGAACTTAAGCAAAAAGGCGCATTCACGATTGCGCAAGACGAGTCAAGTTGTGTGGTGTTTGGCATGCCACGAGAGGCAATCGCGATCGGGGCAGTCGAAGAGATCATTGGCTTGAGTCATATTGCCGATCGTTTAATATCAAAGTTTGCAGAGGCGGGCGGACACGTCCGCGTCTAGTCGTAACGCCACACCGTGGAAATTTTCCCTAAAACCGGCCGAGCATACTGGTACTTTGCTCCAGCAAAATACGAAGCGGACGTTCCAAATACGGCAGCAAGAACAGTACCGCGCAAAGGCCTGCCGTTAATGAAATCGGAAACCCAACTGCGAATACGTTGAGTTGGGGTGCAATTCTGGACATGATGCCGAGACCGAGGTTTACGACGAGCAGTGTCACGATAATGGGGAGTGAAATCGACAAAGCGACGGAGAAAATCTTGGCGCCCATTTGTGCGATTGTCTTGGAGATGCCCGCCATGTCGCCGCCGAAGCCGATTGGTATGTGCTGAAAGCTGTTGACGACGCCGGAGATGAGGAGCAGATGGCCATTGATCGATAAAAACAGTAATACCGCCATGATGCCAAAGTAGCTGCTGACGGCGGTATTGTTGCTGCCGCTGCTCGGGTCGATGTAGCCCGCAAACGAGAGACCCATTTGTAGGCCAGCGATTTCGCCGCCCATTTCAATGGCTGCAAATATTAGCCGTACCGTCATTCCCATTGCGACGCCGATAAGGATCTCGCGCCCAATGGTTATGTACCCCTGGTACGAGTCGACCAGGGTTGAATAACTTTCTGGCAGCATCGGCGCGGCTGCGACGGTGATTAATACTGCCAGCGCAACTTTCACCCTTGCTGGAATGGCGCGGTTGCCCAATACCGGGACGACCGCCATCAACGCCATAATTCTGACAAATGGGAAAAAGAACTGCGAGATGTAGGCGTCAAGAGCCGCCTGCGTAAACGAAAACACGCGGTACCCGTGCTAGCCGATCACGAATGGAATCTGCGCGAACAGTTGCTGCATATACGCAACCATTCGAGCAATCATCCAAGGACCGGCAAGAACAATCGTGACTGCTACCGCGATCAGCTTGGGCACAAATGAAAGCGTCTGCTCATTGATTTGGGTTGCCGCTTGTAGAACGCTAATCACGAAACCGACGACGAGCACGACGAGCAACAACGGCGCGGCGAGAATTAGCATTGTCTCAAGGCCGTTAGTACCGATTCCGATAACTTGTTGTGGGGTCACCGCATTTCCTTTAGGTTACAAAACTCGCCGCGAGAGAGCCGATCAATAGGTTCCACCCATCGGCAAGTACAAAAAGCATTAGTTTGAAAGGCAGTGCGATAAGCATAGGTGAAAGCATCATCATTCCCATCGAGGTCAGTACACTTGCCACCACCATGTCGATAATCAGGAACGGGATAAAAATCAAGAAGCCGATCTGAAACGCCGTTTTCAGCTCGGAGGTCACAAAAGCCGGCACCAGCACCCGTAGCGGAATTGCCTCGGGTGTAGTCACCGCATCGGCCTTCGCAAGCTTAAGAAACAAGGCAAGATCTGATTCGCGCGTTTGTTTTAGCATAAAGCCCTTTAGTGGCTGCTGTGCCATGTCGAGTGCCTTTTCCATGGGGAGCTTACCTTCTGAATATGGCAGGTACGCGTCGTTGTAAATCTTGTCGAATACGGGTGACATTACGAAGAATGTGAGAAATAAAGCGAGCCCGACTAGAACCTGGTTTGGCGGCGTCGATTGTGTTCCAAGCGCTTGGCGAAGCAGTGAAAGCACAATAATGATGCGGGTGAAGCCAGTCATCATCAGCAAAATCGCGGGCAAAAATCCAAGGGCGGTAAAGAACAGCAACGTTTGGATGGGGACTGACCAAGTTTGCCGTCCGCCTGCACCAGGCTGGCTGGTAAGTGACAGCATTGCGCCATCGGCAGCAACGGCAGATTGCGAAAGAAGCAATATTGCCACCACGACAAATGCGCTTACCGACAGGACGGTCGTTCTAATGGAATGACGCGTCACGTTTTGACCGCCGATTGCGGGTTCGCCGAATTGGTAGGCTTTAAGCGGCTTAGCCAGCGATTGACCAGTGCCTGCTCGGTTGTGCCAGATAAATCAACCTGCGTTGCGACTTCCGGCACCCCTTTGGTAAGCAGTGTCACCTGATGCGCCGTGATGCCAATCACCAACAGCTCGCCTTGAAACTGGATGACGGCAACCTTTTCTTTGGGACCAACCGCGATTTGCGCAACTGGTTTGAGCAGCGTGCCCGCTTGCCTAAGACTTGGGCTTAGGCGACGCAACACAAATCCGGTGATTAAGATCGCGGCGATGACCAACACCAAAGAAACGATGGTGGGCAGTACGGTCGTGCTGTAGCTTGGAACCTCAATTGCGGTTCCGCCGGTCTTTACGACGCCTATTTCGGCAGCAAAGACATTCCATGTCGAAACACAGCAAAGTGAAAGTATGAAGCGCATTATCGATGGCATTAAATGAAGTGAGCGAAATTGGTTAGCGATTCAGTCGGCGAACCCGCTCGGATGGCGTGACAATGTCGGTCAATCGGATCCCAAACTTTTCGTTTACGACGACAACCTCGCCCTGCGCGATTAGACAGCCGTTGACCAAAACATCCATCGGCTCGCCTGCTAATGCGTCCAGCTCGATTACGGAGCCTTGGGCGAGCTGAAGAATGTGCTTGATGGGTATGCGGGTGCGCCCCAGTTCAACAGTGAGGCTGACAGGTATATCTAGAATGAGGTCGATATCACCAGTCTGCTCGCTAGCGGAAATCCCGGTCTTTGCAAGACGCTGGAATACGTGTGGCTCCCCGGACGCAGCCTCAACAGCGCTAGCGGTAACTTCGCCTTCTGCGGGCTTGGTTTCCGCGAGAGCGGCAGCCCAGTCATCTTCTGTCACGTTGGGATTGTTAATTTCATTTGACATGTTTGCTCCAGTGCTACGCGGCGTTTGCGCTTGGCGCAGAGTTTTCCTGCGGGATCGTAAGAATAGTGTCGATTTTTATTGAGTAGTGGTTGTTGAGCGTGCCGTATTTGCAATCGAATAGCGGAACACCATCAACCTTTGCCTGAATTGTTTCCTTGAGCGGTAGTTCAATGAAGTCACCACGCGTCATTTGCAACAAATCCCCAACGGTAATATTTGTTGAGCCCAGTTCGGCCACAAGATCAATTTCCGCCATCTGGACCTGTTTGGTCAGCAAAGCGAGCCAACGCTTGTCAGTAGAAGTTGCATCCCCTTGGAGGGACGAGTAAAGAAGGTCGCGAATCGGCTCGAGCGTTGAGTACGGGATACAAATGAACACGTCGCCACCCGCATCACCAATCTCCAAACTAAACTTTGTTGTCACCATGATCTCGCTTGGCGTTGCAATGTTCGCAAACTGCGTGTGCATTTCGGAGCGCTGATGCTCAAGTTGCAGCGGATAGACTCCCTGCCATGCTTTGGCGTATTCGGTTGTGACTACATCAAGTAGCTTCTGAATGATGCGCTGTTCGGTCGCGGTAAATTCTCGTCCTTCGATACGTGTTTGGAAGCGCCCGGTGCCGCCGAACATGCTGTCGATCACCGTAAATACCAGTTTCGGGTCGAGGATGACCAATCCAGATCCGCGCAGCGGTCTCACGCTGACGATGTTGATATTCGTTGGGACAACAACGTCGCGGAGGAAAGCGCTGTACTTCAATACGCGTACTTGGCCTACTGCCATTTCCGGGGTGCGCCGCATAAAGTTAAATAAGCCGATGCGAAAGTTCCGCGCAAACCGCTCGTTAATAATTTCGAGCGTTGGCATACGACCACGAACGATGCGTTCCTGATTTGCAATGTCGTACTCACGGATTCCAGCAGCTGGTGCCTCGACAGCGTCGTTTTTTTCCGCGCCGTTCATCCCGTCGAGAAGAGCATCAACTTCGTCTTGAGACAGGAATTGTTGTTGTGCAGACATGGTTCTTAGTTCACGGTGCGGTTTGGAGTAGGCAGCTTCGCTACTGCATTACAAACTGCGAGAAATGTACTTCAATCAGGGATTTGTCAGCTTCGCTTAAATCCATAATCTTGCGGGCATCGGCCAGAATGTCCTTGGCAAGTTGTTCCTTGCCTTCACGTCCCAGAAGTTGACCTGCTGTTTTGCTGGAGAGCGTCATCAAAACACGTCCGCGAATTGCTGGCATTTGCGCTTTGACCACGTCGCCCGTCGCAGAATCAAGCGTTTCGATTGAAAATACAATCTGCGCGTAACGTTCATTTTCTTTGTCGTTTAAGTTCACGGTGAATGATTCAAAAGGTACGAATGTGGGTTTTGCTTTAGGATCTCGCTTCGCTTCGCGTGCGCCTTCGCTCTTCGCCCCGTCCTTCGCCCCGTCCTTGCCACTATCTTTGGTGCTATCAGCAGGTTTTGGCTTCGTCATGAAGAATGCGGCGGCGCCACCGCCCAAGGCTAAAATCGCGACGATGGCACCGATCAGTAGAAGTTTTTTTTTGCCTGATGGGTTTACGGGTGCGGCTTCGGCAGCGGCTGACATAAGATTCCTCTAGCGACGGGCCCAATAGGGCGGTTAATGTGCATGCAGTATGCTCGGCAGAAACCGGAGTCATTGGCTAAAAAAGCTGGGTAAATCCCGCCTATTTAGGCGCTGAGTCGGGAACTAGCCGCAGTCGTAGTGTCCGTAATTCAAGGGAATTAGGCGAAGAAGTCGACTCTACCGGCGCCCAATCGTGGTCCTTGCGGCCGACGCGCTATCAATGGGGTCAATGGGATGACCGGCGCGGCATCGGACTCCTTTAGCGGATTGTTTGACTGCCTGAAACGGTTTGGGGTGGGGGATGCGTCACGTTGCGCTTCATGGCCGACGCTGGACTGACCAAGTGATAATCCGGATTTTTCGAGCATGTCATTAAGCATTGGCAAAGACGCATTTACCGCCTGGCGGACCTCGCCATCGGCGGCTGTGAAGCCTAAGGACACCCGATTTCCCTCCAAAGCAATGCTGATATTGATGGTTCCGAGGTGCTCTGGTGTGACGGTCAAGTTGGCCTCGGAGATTTGCTCGGAAACAAGTCTGACGATCGCGGTGCTGAATACACTTGGCCACTGCGGCGCGCTTAAAGGCGTCGAAATCATTTGCGGTGGAGGTAGCCTCAGCTCTTGGTGTAGCGGGAGCTGGAGCAGTGTCCCTTGCGCCGTCATTGGCTGCCCATTGCTGGCAACTGCTGACTTTGCCAAGAGGCCTTCGTCGTTGAACTTTAGCCTTCCCGCAACGCCCAGGAGCTCCCCTACACTTGAGGTAGCAGCTGGCTCGTGCGATGCCGTTGTTCGCGAGGTTTCAACATCAACGCTGAATCGGGCGTCGGCCTTGATCGATAGCCGACCCCGCGCTGACGCTGGTGATTGGCCTGTGGAGGAAACCAAGGGGGTTGCCACATTGCGTAGCGTGCTGGATGGCCCGGCACTCTTCACAAGTTCCGCTAGTGTTTCGCTGGCACCAGGCTTGGTGGCAATGTCGGCGAGCGGGTAGGGAATACTGTTGCACGCATCACGGGCGTGCACCATAGTCGACTGGGCAAGATGTGGCGGATACTGTTCAACGATGCTTGGGTCGGTCTGTGTTTCCCTCAGATTAGCAGGGGCGGATGCGGCAGCTGGGATGAGACTATCCGCTGAAGCGGTCGATTCCTGAACAGGGATGCTGGTTGTGGTGACACCGCGCAGGCCCGAAGTGCCGCCTAAGTCGCGTTCGCGACCCTCGATGGCTTGGTTGTGAGGCAACTCGGATGGAGTGTCGGCTGCGGTTTGGCGTCTAGTGTTGATTGGCAAGGCTTGATCGGATTCAATCAAAATTGCTGCGCTGGCCGACTGGTCGACAATATGTAGGCTTGTGAGTTGTTGTTCAGCCAGCAACAGGCTGCTGGTGGCTGGGTTGCGGATTAAGCTGCCTTGTGAGGTGCCTACTGAGAAGGCGCCTGCTGAGAAGGTGCCTACCGAGGCCAAGAACTGCGTATTTTTCATCTGCGCCGCGAGGGGCCTCTGAGCATCGGCACCAGTGGGCTGGATGACGAATCCTTCAGCTGCGCCACCGACACTCGCGCCTGTCAAAGTTTCGCTGCCAATAGTTGACGTGCCGAACGCGGTCTTTTCGTCCGCTACAAAGCCATCGCCTGCAGCATCAGAAATAGCCGCCGCTGCATGGGGGAGAGGGGAAACCAAACCACCTAGAATGCTCGCAAAATCAGCCAAGGCAGGGTTGTGGTCGTCTGCGCTGGGGTTGATTGACTTTGGCTGCCGCAGAGCTGGTAGCGCCTCGTGTCCTAGTGCCGACAAATTTAGATCCATGATGTTCTTTAGTGGCCCGTGTCAAGCGGGTTAGCGACGAAGTTGGTTCGAAAATACACTGTTCGCAGCGGCTTGATCTTCTAGCCTTCTGCTGCTTAGGTGTTGAAATTGGCGCGCTTCTTCTGACTTTCGATCGCGCAAAGTTTCAAACGACAATAGCTTGCGCTGCGCGACACGCTCTGCGTGGACAACCTCACGACAGCGCTGCTCGCAAGTCGCCAGTTCACGCTGTTGTTGAGATATCGCTGCGTCTAGTTTCAAGATAAATGCGTTGAAGTTTCTCAACGTTTCAGCGCCAGAGGAAACGGATTTGCGGTTACCAAGGCGCTGCAGATAGTCGGCCCGGTATCGATCAAGCATATCAAGCTGTGCACGTGCCGCGGTGACGCCAGCGTTGGCATCCGCTAAGCGCTTGCTTGTAGTGTTGCGCTCGCGTTCAGCGAGGTCAACTAGTAAGGAAAAAATGGTGTCGGACATTTCTATCTCAGCATTCACAAGTTAGGTTGATGAGTCTGTTGCGCTTATAGGCTGTCAATGCAAATTGGAGGCGATCAGCATTAGTTGACTTGTGGAGTCAACCAAGGAGATTTTTTGTGTCATCGTTTGCTGCAGGTATTCATCTATCGATTCGCGAAGGCGGATTGCCTCGTCGAGTATTGGGTCAGTGCCAGCGACATATGCGCCAACAGAAATCAAGTCATGGTTGCGCTGCAACTTACTAATCAGAGCCTTCATGTGTCGTGCTGCTACTTGGTGCCGCTCAGAAACAACACTGCTCATGACCCGTGAGATCGACTGCTCAACGTCAATGGCGGGGTAGCGTCCGGCTTCTGCGATTTTCCGAGATAAAACGATGTGTCCATCCAAGATGGCCCTGGCGCTATCAGCCACAGGGTCCTGCTGATCATCTCCCTCAGCGAGGACGGTATAAAACGCGGTGATTGAGCCTTTGCCATCTGCGCCCATTCCGGCGCGCTCAACCAGCACCGGCAGCTTTGCAAAAACAGACGGGGGGTAGCCCTTGGTGGCGGGCGGCTCGCCAATTGCTAACGCGATTTCTCGCTGCGCCATTGCGTACCGAGTAAGCGAATCCATAATTAGCAGAACGCTTTTGCCCTGATCGCGAAAGTATTCGGCAATGGCTGTTGCATACGACGCGCCCTGCATCCTTAGCAGCGGCGGAAGGTCGGCAGGCGCTGCGACAACACAAGCGCGCTTCAATCCAGACTGCCCCAGTATCTCCTCGATAAAATCTTTAACTTCACGACCTCGTTCGCCAATCAATGCGACTACGATGACATCAGCCTCGGTGTACTTTGCCATCATGCCCAACAAGACACTCTTGCCCACACCTGAGCCGGCAAATAGTCCAACCCGCTGACCTTTGCCAACGGTGAGGAGCCCGTTGATGGCGCGGACCCCGACATCTAATGAGGCCGCTATTGGCTCTCGCTCGATTGGATTCATCGGGCGACTTCTAATCGGGCGCTGTTCGACGCGCACCAATGCGCCACGTCGATCAAGCGGAACGCCGTCGGCACCCACCACACGGCCCAATAGACCATCGCCGATAGGGAGCTGGCGTGAGCGATCTTCCGGCCGCCGCCAGGGATGATGATATTTTCCCGGTTGTAAGCGATGTGTTGGTGGATCGGTGGCAAACACGGACGCACCAGGGCTTAGCCCGTTTACATCGCTCACCGCCATAAGGAACAAGCGTTCTTCGGCAAATCCCACTACCTCTGCATCTACCGGCGCAGAATTACCGCTAATGATTTTGCAAGTCGAGCCGAGTGGCAGACTTAACCCGACACATTCCAGAACAATGCCAGAAACTTTTACTAATTTTCCGCTGCGTTGAAACGGCAATGGCGGCTCAGCAAAGGCCGCGTGGTCGTCAATGAACTGACGCCACTTAGCGGCGATGGGGACATCGGGAGCGTTAGCGAGCTGGGGTGACATTGTCGTACTCGCTGCCGTTGTAACCCATATTGCTGAGCGCGCGTTCCCATCTTGATTCGATAGTGGCGTCTACGGTTGATGTATCACTTTCTAGTCGACAGCCACCTCGGGAAATGCTGGCGTCGGCGATGAGTCGGCAGCCACGTACGGCTAAATCTTCGCCCAATGCAGGCTTGATCAAATTCAAGTCGTCGGGATGTACGTAAATGCCGGGAAATGTCGCTTTCAATGCAAGACTATGTAGCGCATCTTTCACAGACGTTGTGACGAGTTCTGGGCGCAGCTCAAGTTCAGTCCGAATGACTTGCCTTGCAAGCGAGAAAGCGAGCCCAAGTACGGCGTCAGCGACATCCTTATCAAACGCCGCAAACTGTGACTGCAATGACGCCACGAGTGAATCTACTCGGTGAGCCATGCTGCCGGACTCTTTTGTAATGTGCTCGGTGCCAGCATGGAAGCCCTCCGCGAGGCCACGTTGATAGGCCGATTCGAGGGCTCGCCGGGCCAGTTGTTTGCCGCTGAGTAGATCTTCGCGCGTTGCGCCATGCAGACTTGAATCACCAGCGCAGTCAGCACCATCGCCAAATGATGCAAACTTCCAGCGCGTTGCAGCTTCATGTTGGCCGTCGAACTTTGCTTTAGACATAAGCGTCATCGCTCTTGCCCCCTAATGAAATCTGACCATCCTCAGCCAATCGCCGAACCGCTTTCAGAATTTCTTTTTGCTCAGCTTCAACTTCAGAGACTTTGACGGGCCCGCGGGACTCGAGGTCTTCTCTGAGCATTTCTGCAGCGCGCGTCGACATATTCTTAAAGATTTTCTCTGCGAGTTCAGGTTTTGCGCCCTTTAGTGCGATGGTGAGAGAGTCCGTTTGAATCTCGCGCAACACGAGCTGAATGGCTTTGTCGTCCAAGTCGAGCACATTGTCAAAGGTAAACATTTGATCTTCGATTTTTGTGGCGAGTTCAGCGTCATATTCACGAATAGCATCAAGTGTTGATTGTTCGACGGAGGCACCCATAAAGTTAAGAATGCCGGCCGCGCTCTTGACACCGCCTAATGCCGCTTTCTTGAGCTTGTCGCTACCAGCCATGACTTTTGAAAGGACGTCGTTCAGTTCCGCTAGGGCGTTTGGCTGAATTCCGTCGATCGTGGCAATTCTTAACAACACGTCATTGCGTAGTCTCTCGCCAAGTTTGGAGAGAATGTCACCTGCTTGGTCTTGTTCGAGATGAACAAGTATTGACGCGATAATTTGTGGATGTTCATTGCGAACTAATTCGGCGATAGTGTCGGCGTCCATCCATTTCAGACCTTCAATCCCCGAAACGTCGCGTCCAGCGAGAATTCGATCAATCAAGAAACCGGCTTTTTCTTCGCCTAGCGCTTTAGTAAGAACGCCGCGAACAAATGCATCCGAGTCGCTGACAAGCGATGAGGAGCTGCTTGCGTGTTCGGCGAACGTTGCCAGCACGGTTTCGACCTTTTGTTTATCGACAGTTCGTAGCCGCGCCATCGTTTCCCCAAGCTTTTGCACCTCCTTCGGGGCAAGAAATTTAAAGACTTCTGCGGCCTGCTCCTCTCCGATAGACATCAGCAAAATGGCGCTGTCTACTAGACCTTGATCATCCATTACTTCCTACCCATTGGCGGACTACGTTCGCAACGATGGCGGGATCATTTTTTGCAATTTCCCTTACCTTCTCGAGCTGGAGCGCCGCAGCGCTGGCGGGGGCTGGCAGGGCCGGTGTGTCATGTGTTCGCTCCTCCAATCGCTTTTGGCCGTCCTGCGATGCGGTGATTGCTAATGCGACACTTTTTATGGCAGGCCGTATGACGCCGAACACGATGATGAGTAGCGCGAGCATTAATCCGAATCCTTTACCGATTTCTTTCGCGAGCGAGATATTTGATAAATCCCTCCACCAAACTATTTCTGTAGCGGCCGTCACTGGATCTTGGGAGAACGGTGCGTTGGCAATGTTGAGTGAGTCGCCGCGTTCTTTGTTGAAGCCAAGTGCCTCGCGAACCAGCGCTTGAATCTGCGCCATTTCCGCTTCATTGATCGCGGTGTATGTCACTTTCCCGTCGGCGTCGACGGCTTTCCGGTGGTTTATTAGCACTGCAGCGGTGACCCGTTTGATGGCGCCAGTCTGATTGCGCACACGACGGACAGTCTTGTCGACCTCATAGTTAGTAACCGCCTCGCGACGACCGTTGTTGTTTGTGCCAGCGGCTGCTGGGGCAGTGGCAGTAGGCCCACTAGAAATTGGGGCGGTGGTGGGGGCGGCGGGTAGGTTGCTTAATGCGCCTGGCACACCACTTGCGCCTCCGCTTGCTGGCGTCGTTGCTTCTAACATTGTCTGGCTACGGATGGATGCTTTTGCATCCGCCCCTTGATTGGGTGCAAATGTTTCGGCGGTTGACTCGATCTGCGTGAAGTCAAGATCGGCAGAAACCTGTGCGCGTACGCTTTCACGACCTACCAATGGCTCCAGCAGCGCGATTACCCGGCGTGAAAGTCCATCTTCCACCTCTCGCACATAGTTAAGCTGCGCGGAGTCGTAGTTTTGTGACCCGGCACTGTCGACCTGCGCTGAGAGTAGCTTTCCATTTTGGTCGAGTATCGAAACTTGTTTTGGTGAAAGATCAGACACGGACGAGGAAACAAGATGCGTGATACCCGCGACCTGATGCTGGTCGATAATGCGTCCGGCATGCAAGGTTAGTATTACTGACGCGGACGGTTTTTGTTGTTCACGCAGAAACACCGACTGCTTGGGTAGTGCTAAATGTACCCGCGCAGCTTGAACTGAGGCCAGGGATTGAATCGATCTTGCCAGCTCGCCCTCAAGGGCACGTTGGTAATTGATATGTTCTTGGAACTGGGTGACGCCAAACTTTTGGCCATCCATGACCTCAAAGCCGACGTTGCCACCGCGTGGAAGGCCCTGTGAGGCCAATTTCAAACGCGCTTCATGCACCTTATCGGCAGGCACCATGAGTGCGCCACCACCTTCACTGTATTTGTATGGCACGTTCATCTGTGAGAGCTGGGCCACAATCGCGCCACCATCTTTATCCGATATGTTGGAGAACAAAACGCGATAGTCTGGTTGTGAACCCCAAAGAACTGCGGTCACAAGGACGGCAATTAGCGCCGCCGCACTGATCGCTAGCGTAAGTTTTGCCTTCATTGCCGGTTTCCCTCTGTTGTTTGCGTTTTTTCTGCGGACGGGTGCATTTGAAGGATGTCTTCGGACTGTGCTTTGCTCAGGTTGCGCATAGGATTGGAAGTCGGCAGGTAGTTTGTTGTTAAGATTTGAAACAACTGATTGCAGCCAGTGCAAACCGATAAAGTACCGACGCATTATGCGAATGCGCGCCTAGTTCGGAAGCGCAGAGAAGGCGTGGATATGACCGCTACTTTTATCTGCTAGCCTGTGAAACACGCAGGTAAAGTGCCGTTACTGAATGCCATCGGGCAGCCAGGTTTGGTATAGGAGCTATCGTGGATCCACTACAATCAATTGCAGGCGGTGCGTTTGGTGCAGGAAGGTCAAGCCAAATCGGCTATGGCTCAGGTGTCAGAGGGCCGTCGGCTGAGCAGGTCGCAAATCCCTCTGGCGCGAGTTTTGTCGATGCAATTAGCGGTGCCATCGACAAAGTCAGTGAATTGCAAGGCGACGCGCGCAGTTTCTCTCAGGATTTTCAAATGGAGAAGGGCGACGTTGGGCTGGAGGAAACAATGATCGCCATGCAGAAAGCATCGCTCGGGTTCCAAGCTGCGGTACAGGTCAGGAACAAGGTCGTACAGGCCTACAACGACATCATGAACATGCCGGTTTAACGGCGCTGACGCTGTTTTTCAAGCAGTAGTCAAGCTACAAATGACCAACCGATTTGCGGCGGTCAACATCGATTTGATTGATGTAGCGCTGTACTAGCGTCGTACTTGCGCCGGTAATGCGTAAGAACTTGCATCCGTAACGTTGCATCGCTCGGCCTGCGCCATCCCGGTAACGGGAGACGTGGCGTATTTCAATGGACACCTCGATGGTGCCGATCTGCGGCATTTCGAGTTTGCAGCCAAGAAATACGTCGCCACTGGAGAATGCCACTTTTTCTCTAGGGGCTGAGAACGATAGGCCACCACAGGAGATATCGCTCAGGCGTGTCTTTAGCGGCTCGTTGAGGCCTTCCTTACACACGCCAATTGTGGCGGCTGTTAAGACTGGTGCCTTTGCTCGGTAGTCGGATCGTCTTTGTAGACGAATTACCGAGCTCGGCAGCCGCATCCTGAATGCGGGCTGATTCTCAAACAGGGTAGGTTCCACGTCAAGGGAGTCAAACGTAACTTTAATGTGCTTGTGAAATGCATGCACACTCAGGCTGGTCGCATAGCGCATCGCATTCTTAGATGCCGCGTTCGACACGCCGTCGAAGATAATTTCTTCGTATTGAGGATTTACCGCGAGCAGGCGGGTGACGGCGAAGTTGTCGGGCCCACCAAAAAAGACGGTGACGAGAACATTGTCCGCAGCCAACGCGCGCAGGATTGTTATTACCTCAGCTCGTGACGTGACGCGAAACTGTTCATCTTGGTTCTCCTCTTCGGGATGTATAGGCTCGACTTTCATTTTGTTGGATTTGCGACTGCGTTCCCGTCTATTCGTGTTCAATCGGTAATTAGGCTGGTTGGCGATTAGTGTGTTAGTGATATGGCGCCTGTGAAGTTGAGCTTGGTGGGGGCATTCCCAACCAGCCTGATAGCCTTGACAGCCACGGTTCTTTCAGATTTCGGATCGCCGCATCGTCTGCCAGAATGGCCCTCAACAGCGCTCGCTTGCGCCGTTCTTCGTGGTCGGTAAGAGATTCCCACTCCTTGACCGCGTTGAGTTCGGCAATAAGGTAAGAGCAAATTTCTTCCACGCGAAAAACTTCGTTCCAGTCGCCTTCGCGTGCGGCACCGACCATCACCTTGCTCGAAGAAGCTAGTGACTCATAGTAATGGAGTAGTGTGTTGGACATCTTCTATGCCTTCAATAGGTTTCGGTTCGATAACGACTACTGGACGTGTTTCGCATGGTTCGCGGCGCTACGAGCGCTGCCTACATCTGCGGTAATACCCTCCCACCCGGAGCGTATTTCTCGCAACAATTTTCCGACCTCTGTGTAGCCATTGGGGTCATTCTTTAGATTGGCGAGTAGCAAGCGACGTGCCATGTAATCATAGAGCGCATCGAGGCGCTGCGCGAGCGCGCCGCCGTTCGTGCGGTCTAAGCTTGCTCGAAGACCTTCCTCAATAATGCGCAGCGCTTTGGCGGCAGCAGCATTTTTTTCTTGAATATTATTTGATGCGATATGTGCCTGTGCATGTCCGATCGCGCTCAGCGCACCATCCAGCAGCATCAAAATTAGTGCGTGCGGGCTTGCATCAGGCGTGCCGCTCGCGACGTGAGTTTCAGCGTAAGCAAATGCAGCGCGGCGGTTAGATGAGCCAAATTGCCGGGAAGCAGAATATTCGATCATTTCTTATACCTTAAAGATTGATTGACAGACAGTATCTATATATCGGCTTCCTTTCGATTTACGTTAGGTGATTTTTAAGAAGTTTTTCCTTCGGTTGGTGCCAAATTGCGGGCTATTTCTCTTTGCCGCCCAATGCGGCCTAATGCTGCAGTAGGCGCAGGGCGCTCTAGGGCGCACCACAGTGTTCGGGAGAGCGCAAACCCGGAGGTGCGTCTAGCCAAACAAGGCGTCAGGGCGCGTGGGCGTGGCGGATGGGTGGCGCAGCAGCGATGGGACAGGCGACGTCGATGGCCGGACGATGGCCGCCGGCCGCTGTGCCTAAGAAATCGGCTAGTTTCTGTTCTGAAGGCTTTGTTGTAGCGCAGATAGCTGCTGGGAAACCGAACTGCCCAGCGCTTGGAGCCCCGCAACTTTAGAGTCCATTGCTTGATACTGCGCACGCAGACGGACTTCACGCTGGGCGAGTCGGTTCTCTAGCGTGTCTTGATTCTTTTGGTTCGAACGCACACTGCGATTTAGTCCGTCAGTTCGGGACGTGATCGACCCGTTGGTGTTTAACCACTCTCCTGCCAATGTGTCTAGTCGCTTGGCGAATCCTATCGAATTGGCAATTCCTACCGTGCCGACGCTTGAGAATAACCGCGCAAGCCTGCTTGGATCGCTGTTTGCGGCGGTCCATTTTGTTTGATCGAGTTTAAGGTTCCCATCCGTCTGGATCGACACGCCGACATCTGACAAGCTTGAGTAGTCGCCAGCCTGTCCGTTGAATTGGCCGAACACTGTCGAGCGCAAGCGTTGCAACACGGAGATGGCGGCGTTGTCCCCTTGCAAAGGGGATTGAGTCTTCGCGCCTTCAACGTACTTGGTTTGGTCTTTCAGTAGCTTCTGCAAGTCGTTGTAGGCGGAGACAAAGCTGCTAATGGATTTTTGCATTGCCGCGGTATCTTTGGTGATCGCGACGTTTACCGTGGTTGCGGTTTCTGTCCTTAGGTTAAAGGTGACGCCATCGATGACATTGCTGGCTTTGTTAGATGCAGACGATACCGAAACGCCGTTGACGTTAAACAGGGCATTTTGCGCAGTCTGAAGTGGCTCAAGATTTTTCCCCGTTCCAATAGCCAGAGACGGTACAAACGAAAGTCTGGATAGTCCCAAGGCGTCGGCGTTGCCGCCGTCACTATCGGTTGTCGTAATTTGAATTGCGTTTTGGGCACCGGTATCTTTGGAGTTCAGCACTAGACGCGCGCCGCTACCCGTATTAACGATCGTGGCGCTAATCCCCGCATCAGCTGCATTAATTGCGTTCCGAATCGAATTAAGCGATCCATCCCCGACGTTCACACTGACAACGCTGCGCCCAGGCTGTAGGCTAAATGCGCCGGTACCGCCATCAATGCTTCCAACGGATATCTCCAGGCTTCCGGTACCAACAACGGCCAATGCATCGGCGAAGGTATTGGATGCCAACTGCGCACCCTTAGCCAACTGGCTAACCGTTAGGGCGTAGTTGCCTTCGGTTGCGTTGCCAGACGCAGTGGCAGAGATGGATGTTTCGGTAGACGTGCTCGCCTGAAAAATTTGCCACTTTTCGGGCGTTGAAAGCGTGCGGGCCGCATCTTGGAAAGCAGAAATGCCGCTCGCCACCCGACCGTAGGCGCTGATCGACGACTGGAGCGCTGTTTGATCCGTCTTCAAACGGTCAAGCGGCTTTCGTTCGACCGCCATCAGTTGCGTAACAATCGAGTTAATGTCGATCCCGCTACCCACGCCTGAAGCGCTAATGGCCATACGAATGTCCTGTTAAAAGAAAAGAAAATATCTAGACGCTGTTGTGCTTTTATCGACGGTTGCGGCCAGAACTTGAATGCACCCTACGCGATGAATGTCACATTCAAGAAACGTGCGAGCAACAAACGGGGCGGTTTCGACGCGATTCGTCGATTCGCCGCCCCATCAATTGCGTTCACGAGCACCAGCCTCCGTGAAGCCCAGCACCGGTTGTGAATTAGCCTTTTAGCAGCTGCATGACGTTGTTTGGAAGCGCGTTTGCTTGGGCGACCATCGCCATGCCTGCTTGCTGTAGGACTTGGGTACGCGAAAGGTTTGCCGTTTCTGCGGCGAAGTCAGCGTCCACAATGCGGCCGCGAGACGCCGCTTGATTTTCAGCGGAAACCTGCAAGTTTGTGATGACACTTTCAAACCTGTTTTGGGCAGCACCGAAAGTAGCCCGTGCGTTGGTGATTTCACCAATTGCCGTGTCGATGTCGTTCATCGCGGTCAACGAGGCTGCGGTAGTGGTGATCGCTCCGGCGCTAACACCTGAAACGCCGGCGCCGGCTGTCAGGTTGGTTGTGCTGACAGAAATCTGGTCTGTCGCACTATTGTTTGCACCAACTTGAAACGATAACGTTGCGGCGGCGTTCAGTACGGAGGCACCGTTAAAGTTCGTACCAGACAATACGCGTGTGACTTCGGCATTTAATGCTTGATACTCAGCATTCAAATTAGCGCGATCACCAGCTGAGTTTGTCGCGTTTGCAGATTGAACGGCAAGTTCGCGCATACGCTGCAGCGAGTCGGTTACTTTGCCAAGTCCGCCTTCAGCCGTTTGCGCTAAGCTGATGGCGTCACCCGCATTGCGGATTGCGACATTCATTCCCTTGATCTGGGTGTTCATGCGCTCCGCAATGGCTAACCCGGCGGCATCGTCCTTGGCGCTATTTACGCGTAGACCTGAGGACAGGCGCTGCATCGATGTGGCTTGCGACATTTGTGAAGACGCAAGATTGCGTTGAGCGGTTAGTGAATTTACGTTGGTGTTGATGGTTTGTGGCATGTCGATCTCCTGTCTGTCCCCTGCGGGGCGTTAAATTGAGGCCCAGCGTCGCCGGGGTGGAACAATTGCCCGGTCCACTGGGCTTGGATCCGAGGAGATCGTGAAGATGCGATTACTAGACATGCACTATCACCCTGGATGGCGGCATATTGACAGAGGGATCGCGTGACATAGCGCTGAATAAAGCATGAAAAAGCGCCGCATTTCCTGCGTTATCGCGGCGACGGCTGCGACATCCGCTAAACGGCGCAACGAACAACGCAACGAAAAACGCAACGAACAACGCAACGAACAACGCAACAGGAAGGACACAAAACAATTTGCCCAGCGCGACTTCCGCACGATGGTGTGGAGAGCCGAGGCTGGGCAAACTGCCGGCAGCGCGAGCGGCTGCCAACACAATGGTGGAATGGTGTGGATTAACCGCGCAGCAACTGCATAACGCCGTTTGGCAGTGCATTTGCTTGGGCAACCATCGCCATGCCAGCTTGTTGCAGCACCTGAGTGCGCGACAGGTTGGCGGTTTCTGCCGCAAAGTCTGCGTCGACAATGCGTCCGCGTGATGCCGCTTGGTTCTCGGCGCCAACTTGCAGGTTGGAAATAACAGCTTCGAAACGGTTTTGTGCTGCACCAAAGGTTGCACGAGCGGTTGAAATTTCCGTAATTGCCGTATCGATGTCGTCCATCGCGGTCAGTGATGCCGCCGCCGTGGTGATCCCGCCAGCGGTCACTGCAGACGCGCCGGTACCGTTAGCTAAGTTGGTGGTGGTGAGCGAGATACTGTCGGTTGCGATGTTGTTCGCGCCAACTTGGAAGGCTAACGTTGCCGCAGCACCCAGTACGGCTGTACCGTTAAATTTTGTGCCGCTTAAAACACGCGTCACTTCAGAATTCAACGCTTGGTATTCCGTATTGAGGTTGGTACGATCGCCTGCAGAGTTGGTTGCGTTGGAAGATTGAACAGCGAGTTCACGCATACGTTGCAGGCTATCCGACACCTTGCCTAGTGCGCTTTCAGCCGTTTGTGACAAGCTGATCGCGTCGCCAGCATTGCGAATCGCCACATTCATACCCTTAATTTGGGAATTCATACGTTCAGCGATGGCAAGACCAGCGGCGTCGTCCTTTGCGCTATTCACGCGGAGGCCCGACGACAAACGCTGCATAGATGTCGAAAGTGAAGATTGTGAAGCGGAAAGATTACGTTGTGCGGTCAACGAAGAAACGTTGGTGTTAATTGTGGTTCCCATGTAAATCTCCTAGTTAAAAAGTAATTCCCAGTGTCAAGTTAAGCCCAGCGCAATTGCCGGGGTGAGTTACAGCACCCGGTAACCGGGCTTCTTGGCGGAGGGAATCGGGTTGTGAAGATTCGAACCGCCAACAAGTCCTATTTCGACTAGCTCGTTAGAAACTTTAGGGGTTGCGCACAAAAAATTGTTGTGTGGGCCCTGCGGTTTGTTCGAGCAGCAAGAAAAATCGACCTGCACAATTTTTTCGGCTAGGGTCAAGAGAACTTTAGGGGTGACAGCAGAAATTTTTGCAAGCTGAAGTTCTTACAGCGCGTCACTTATAGGTGACTGCGGCGCGCCGCGAGTTATCTTCGCTCTAGCGTGAGCCTCAGCAATTGCGCTTTCCTTGCAATTGCCGGCATTTGCGCTGCCTGACACCGTGTAAGCCAAATTCTGACTCGTCGCTGAGCGGCGACGCTGACGAATTGTCGAGCAAACCCCCGATATGACGACTTTTGTGGCAAACGCAGAATACGGTTCAAGGAAGTAAGGTAATAACCTCCTTCAAATCGTTAGCTTGTAATTAGCCCACTCATCAGCGTTTTAAAAGGAGTCACCATGATTACCAATCAGCTACTCATGCAAGAAATTCAAGAAACCAACATGTCCTATTTGATGCTCGCGCAGCATATGCTGCGTGAAGACAAAGACCAGGCGATGTACCGATTGGGTTTGTCAGAGGAAACCGCTGACATGATGACGCAGCTCACGCCGGGTCAAGTACTAAAGATCGCGGCGAGCAACATGCTGATGTGTCGCTTTCGCTTTGATGATGATGTAGTTTGGAATCTGCTCACCTCACACAGCAAGTCGCTAGCACAAAACGATTCGCCTAATGTCAGCGGCATCCACGCTGGAATCTTGATGGCGGGTAAAATTGCCGAGTCCCATCGGGCGGTTGCCTAATGGGTAAGAAATCCGTGATTGGCGAGAATCGCGATATTTCACTCGCGATCGATTTAATCAAGCTCGGCGCCAGATTGCAGGTTTTGGAGTCTGAAACAAAACTGTCGTATGAGCGACTGTTGAAGCTTTATAAAGAAGTGACTGGGAAAAGCCCGTCAAAAGGAATGTTGCCGTTTTCGACGGATTGGTTTATGTCTTGGCAGCCAAACATGCACTCGTCGTTGTTCATGAATATTTATGAAAACCTTTCAAAAAGCTGTGAGATTGACGAAATCGACGCGATCATTAAGGCCTACGAATTGTATGTTGAGCAAATCAAGTCGCTTGGAATGGAGCCCATCGTATCGATTACTCGTGCTTGGCGACTGGTCAAATTTACCGACGCAGGAATGGTCACGTTGAGTACTTGCACAAAGTGTAAGGGAGCATTTGTGAACCATGCGTTCGAAATTGACGATGACTATGTTTGTGGCCTATGCGCTCCTCCGCCCCGCGCCGGGAAAGCATGCCGCAAAAAGGAGCCAGCGGACTTAGAAGCCTAGGTCAAACAAGTGCCAATGGCGTCTAGCTATCTAAGGTGATTAACGATTTTGGTTGGTGTGCTGAATTGAGTGGGCCTCAAAACGAATACAGAACAATATAAACCGGGCGATTGCCCGGTTTTTTTTTGACGGTCTATTAAGTCACGCGCAAAGTGGCCGAAATAAGCAGCAGTCAGTCGGTTGTGCGTGTCTGCAGTCGGACACGTTTTGCAAACCAGAATTACAGAGGCATGCATGCTCGTCATCATTGGATATATCGTAGTGGTTGGTTCCGTCATCGGCGGCTTCGTTCTGCACGGCGGAAGCGTAAAAGCGCTTTGGCAGCCGTTTGAGCTTCTCATCATTGGTGGTGCCGCATTTGGTGCCTTTGTGGTCGGTAACAATGGCAAGGTACTGAAGTCTACCTTTGCCGCACTTCCGTCCGTTCTGAAGGGGTCGAAGTACACCAAACTTCGCTACATGGCGCTAATGGCGCTGCTGTACGACCTGCTATCAAAAATACGCAAAGAAGGGATGATGTCCATTGAGGGTGACGTCGAGACGCCGGAACAAAGTCCAATTTTCACGAAGTATCCTGAAATTTCAGTCGATCATCATTTAGTCGAGTTCATTACCGACTACTTGCGGCTAATGGTGAGTGGGAATATGAATCCAATCGAGATTGAAACCTTGATGGATCAAGAAATTGAAACTCACCACGTGGAAGGTGCGATCCCGCCCTCTGCCATCCAGAAGGTGGCGGACGGACTGCCTGCATTCGGGATCGTCGCGGCGGTGATGGGCGTTGTGAACGTCATGGGTTCGGTGGGGGAGCCGCCAGCAATACTAGGCGGAAAAATTGGCGCCGCGCTGGTCGGCACCTTTGTCGGGATTTTGCTTGCGTACGGTTTTGTTGGTCCCCTTTCTAGCTTGCTCGAGCAAAAGCTCGAAGAAGGTACTAAAGAACTACAGTGCGTGAAGGTCACGTTGCTCGCAAGCTTGCAAGGCTATGCGCCACAGCTGGCCATTGAGTTTGGCCGCAAGGTGCTGTATTCGACCGAGCGTCCAACGTTTATCGAACTTGAAGCCCACCTTAAGAAGAAATAATCATGGCTGCCAAGGACGCGAAACAACCCATCATTGTCATTAAGCGTATCAAAAAGGGCCACCATGCGCACCATGGTGGCGCATGGAAGATTGCCTACGCTGACTTTGTGACGGCAATGATGGCGTTTTTTCTCTTGATGTGGCTATTGGGATCAACTTCGCAAGGCGATTTGAAGGGCATATCGGACTACTTCAATGCGCCGCTGAAAGTTGCGATGCCGGGTGGCCGTGGCGCTGGAGACGCTTCCTCACTGGTTCAGGGTGGCGGTACGGACCTGACTCGCCGGGATGGCCAAGTGAAAAACGGCGATATGACATCGATGGAGCGCAAGCGCGCGACACGCGCGGCAAAGATGGAAGCCGCACGAATTGAGGCGCAGCGTTTATCGGCGCTGAAGGCCAAAGTGGAATCGGCGATTTCCTCCACTCCAAAGTTGGCGGAATTTGCAAACCAGGTCAAGCTGGATCTGACGCCCGATGGATTGCGGATACAGATTGTTGATGACCAACACCGACCTATGTTCGATTCTGGGTCTGCCATTGTGAAGCCTTACATGCGCGATCTTCTACAAAACATTGGCGCTTTGTTGCAAGACATTGATGCCCGCGTCACGCTTTCTGGGCACACGGATAACAAGTCCTTTCCTAACGCGCGACGTGGCTATTCGAATTGGGAGCTGTCCGCAGATCGCGCCAACGCGTCAAGGCGCGAGCTGCTGGCTGGTGGTATGTCGGAGGATCGAATCTTTCGCGTGATTGGACTCGCCGCCAGCGTCCCGATTGACGCGGTAGATGCGTCTGCCTCGACGAATCGGCGCATCAGCATCATTGTGATGAACAAGCAGGCCGAGTCGCGGCTGATAAATGGTTCTGAGACCAAAGACGCAAGTGACATGGACGACGTTCGTGAAGCGTTGGACGGTGCTGTGGAGCCGCAGGCTGTTGCGGAGGTGGCGCCTAAAGCCACGGCGGGGGCCCTGCGTGGATTGCCGAGCGGCTCAACGCCTATCGCAACCCTAAAGTAATTGCCAATTCGACCGACAATCTATTCAGGAACAGTAAAAGGAGAAAACATGAGTCAACCAGTAGATATGAAGTTTTTGATTGTCGATGACTTTTCAACGATGCGCCGAATAGTTCGAAACTTGCTCAAAGAAATTGGTTACGCAAACGCTGATGAAGCAGAGGATGGAGTCGCCGCGCTCGCCAAGCTGAAAGGGGGAGGGTTTGATTTTGTCGTCTCCGACATTAACATGCCAAACATGAATGGATTTGAGTTGCTGGCTGCGATAAAAGCGGAGCCTACACTCAAGCACCTTCCCGTGCTGATGGTTACAGCGGAGGCGAAAAAGGAGGATATCGTTGCGGCGGCGCAGGGTGGGGCAGCCGGCTACATCGTGAAGCCATTTACGAAGGCTACGCTTGAAGAAAAGCTCCAAAAAATCGTGCAACGTACGCAGTCTGCGCAAGCAGCCTAAGGGGATACCATGCAACTCGATCCACAAAGAACAGACGATTTGGACGCTTTGTTTAAAAGCGCAGCAAGCGTGCTTAGTGCCCCGATGCCTCAGCCAACTGCGTCGGTAAGCCCGATTAAGCCTGCCGCAACGACGGTCGCCGCACAAGAAGCTTTTGATGTTTTCCACCGAATTGGTAGCATCACTCGCAAGTTGCATGATGCGCTGCAAGAGCTGGGCTACGATAAGCAGATTGAAAATGCGGTCAATTCGCTGCCAGATGCCCGCACGCGGCTCGACTACATTGCGCGACTCACGGGTGATGCAGCTGAAAAAGTGCTGAATACGGTTGACGCGATCCAAAGCGAGCAAGACGTAGTCGACAAGTCTGCCAAACAGCTGCGCGCCCGTTTGTCTGAGGCAGGAGCCGCCGATACTCCGTTGGCAACTGAAGTCAGCACTTTTCTGGCTGGTTACAGCGCGTCAAGCGAACGCCAAAGATCGCACATGACTGAAATTATGCTGGCGCAGGATTTTCATGACCTAACCGGGCAGGTGATCCGCAAGATTGTGACCGTCGCAGCGAATCTCGAAGAGCAACTCGTGACCCTGTTGCTTGAAGCTACCCCGCCGAATAAGCGGCCGTTGGTCGAAAGCGCCGGGCTGAGTGGCCCGGTAGTTGATACCGCAGGACGCAACGATGTGGTCACTGATCAAGCGCAGGTGGATGATTTGTTGGAGTCGCTGGGCTTTTAGAGGGGGGCCGAACATCGAGGAGACCTCGCGCTTTAGCGCGGGGGTCTAACGCTTCGTTGTCTCAAGATTGCCCCGTGCACGGCAATTAGACCGCGGGCATCCAACGAAATAGGCCGATAAAGCCCCCGTTTTCGAGCCTTTTCAGAATTCACTGATTTTCATAATGGTCGACAAGCCCTAACCGTGTCGACAAATGTCATCAGAAGATCAGGATCAGCAGGACAAGCACCTGCCCGCGAGTGAGCAACGGCTCAACAAGGCGCGGGAGGAAGGCCAAGTCCCACGCTCGCGAGACCTAGCCAGCTTACTGCTGCTGGGCAGCGCATTTGTATTGTTCGCGACAACCGGTGGCGACTTTTTTACACAATTATCCAGCCTCGTTTCGCAGGGCTTGACCATTGATACCAGCGTTGCGCGTGATAGCGAGAAAATGGCCGCACAGGCCGCACGGCTGTCGATCAACGCCCTAATGCTATCGACGCCGCTTCTCTTGGTGCTGGTCGCGGCAGGAATCGCAGGCTCGGTCTCCGTTGGAGGCTGGAACTATTCATTGGAAGCGATTCAGCCCAAGGGTTCGCGCATCGACCCGATCGCCGGTTTCGGCCGTATTCTGTCCAGCCAAGGATTAGCCGAAAGCGGCAAGCTGCTGGGCTTTGTGCTAGCACTTGCATGCGTTTTAGCGATGGTCGTGTGGGTTAATCGTGAAAGCACTGCGGACTTGGCAGCGATGCCAATTCGAACGGCGCTGTCAACGGCTGGCTCAATGGTTCTCAATTCCGCCGCTTGGCTAATTGTCATCATCTGCGTAATTGCGGCGGTCGATGTTCCATTGCAAAACTGGCGTTACTCCTCCCGCCTAAAAATGTCGGCAGAAGAGCATAAGCAGGAATTGAAGGAAAGTGACGGTGACCCGCATCTGAAGGCAAAGATTCGCGCTCAACAGCGCCAGGTTGCGATGAGCCGCATGATGGACAACGTTGCGACTGCAGACGTTGTGATCACTAACCCGACCCACTACGCGGTCGCGTTAAGTTATCCAGAGAATGCCTTTGGCGCGCCCCGCGTGGTGGCAAAAGGTGCCGATTTAATCGCCCAACGTATTCGCGAAATCGCCGCCGAGAATCGTGTTCCTTTGCTAGAGGCACCGCCACTGGCGCGGGCGCTGTATCGCCATTCTGAGATTGATCAAGAAATACCGGCCGCACTCTACCAAGCGGTCGCACAAGTGCTCGCGTATGTGTTTCAACTTCGTCGGGCACGATTTGAATACACGCCCTTACCAGCAGCACCAAACGATATTGGTGTGCCAACCGGCATGGATCCAAACGAAGTGGCCAAATGATGCTTACCCTAAGATCGACTCTCGCAAAGCTAGGCTTCGCAGGAATGCCAATTCAGGCGCTTGCGATACCGGCGTTTGTCTTGGCAATTTTGGCAATGATGATGTTGCCGTTGCCAGCAATTTTGTTGGATGTGTTGTTCACCTTCAATATCGCCCTTTCCATCGTCGTGCTTATGGTTGCGGCCTACACGAAGAAGGCGCTTGATTTTGCGGTGTTCCCGATTGTCCTGCTGTTGACAACCTTAATGCGCCTGTCGCTTAACGTTGCTTCTACGCGGATCGTCTTGTCGAATGGGCACACCGGGCCAGATGCAGCCGGCAAAGTGATTGAGTCGTTCGGCCACGTCATGATTGGCGGAAATTTCGCGGTTGGCATTATTTTGTTTGCCATTTTGATGGTGATTAACTTTATCGTGATCACCAAGGGTGCGGGACGGATTGCAGAGGTGTCCGCACGCTTTACGCTTGACGCTTTACCCGGCAAACAAATGGCGATCGACGCGGATTTGAATGCCGGTGTGATCGATCAGAAACAAGCGCGTGAGCGGCGTCGTGAGGTATCCGATGAGGCAGATTTCTATGGCGCAATGGACGGTGCCTCAAAATACATCCGTGGTGACGCAATTGCCGGCATTCTGATTTTGTTCATTACGCTTATCGGCGGCATGGTCATCGGCATGGGGTGGCACGGATTGGCCGTATCGAAGGCGGCTGAAGTATATGTTCTATTGGCCATTGGCGACGCGTTGGTCGCGGCGGTGCCCGCAATGATTATCTCCATTGCCGCAGGTCTGATTGTCACCAGAGTTGGCGGCGATGAAGATGAAGATGTGGGCGGGCAGATGTTTCGCCAACTGTTCTCCATTCCAAAGGCGCTCTCAATTAGCGCGGGCGTGATGGCATTACTTGGGATCATTCCAGGCATGCCGCACCTTGTATTTTTGCTGATGGCAGCTTGCTGTGGTTATGCCGCCTGGTATATGCAGAAGCTCAATACTGAAAAAGTGGCAGCGGCGAACGCGGCGGTTGATGAGGTTGCAGTAACACCAGCGCAGAATCAGGACGCGACTTGGGAAGACCTCCAGCCAGTAGACCAGCTTGGATTAGAAGTCGGATACCGGATTATTGCGCTCGTTGATAAAGGCCAAGACGGCGAGCTGTTGAAGCGAATTAAAGCGATTCGCAAGAAATTCGCACAAGACGTCGGGTTTTTACCGCCGCAAGTCCATATCAAAGACAACCTCGAGATGAAGCCGTCGATGTATCGCATCACCGTTAAAGGTGTCGTTATGGGCGAGGGCGACGTGTACCCCGGAATGTTTATGGCAATCAACCCTGGTCATGCGACGGCAATTATCGAGGGGACTGCCGCAAAGGATCCGGCGTTTGGCCTTCCGGCAATCTGGATTGACACCAAAAATCGCGAAAGCGCGCAGCTGTCTGGCTATACCGTGGTCGACGCGAGTACCGTTATCGCCACCCATTTGTCACAGATATTACATTCCCAAGCGTCACAGTTGCTTGGTCGTGTTGAAACGATGGCGTTGATTGAACATTTTTCAAAGGTCTCTCCGAAACTTATCGACGATGTCGTGCCAAAGCTGGTTTCAGTTTCGGTATTTCAGAAAGTGCTGCAGTCGCTACTTGAAGAAGCAATTCATATTCGTGATCTGCGCACCGTCGTTGAAGTGCTAGCGGCGGTCGCACCGCGGACGCAGGACCCGGCTGAGTTAGTCGCGGCCTGTCGTGTCGCAATGGGTCAATCAATTGTCCAGCAAATATACGGCCGGACGGGTGAGCTGAGTGTCATCACGCTTAACCCCGACATCGAACGTATGCTGCTGAGCGCAATCGGCGGGGGTGAAGCGGATTTTGTGCTGGAGCCAGGCCTTGCTGAACTAATCTTCCAGCGCGCGGCCGATCTTTCAGACCGGCAAGAACAAGCCGGGCTGCCGCCCGTTTTATTGGTTCCGGATCGTTTGCGAACACCTCTCGCCAGACTGTTGAAACGCGTCGCACCACGACTTCGCGTCATATCACATGCGGAAATTCCTGATACCAGCACCATCCGCGTCGAATCTGTTTTAGGAGCAAATTAATGAATGTTCAAAAATTCTATGGCAAGTCTTCCCGAGCAGTTTTGAAGGAAGTTCGTGCGGCGCTTGGTGAAGATGCAGTCATTATTTCAAATCGAACTAACGGCAGCGGCGTCGAAGTTCTCGCGATGGCGGGCAACGCGATGGATAGCCTGGTTGAGTCGGTTGACTCGCAGCATGAGCGCCGTCCGGTAGAACGAACACGTTCTACCAGCGAGCCGTCACAGCCGGAAAGTTTCGAGAATTATTTGCGTCGTGCCAAACGCACAGAGGACAAGATAACCGCACCGTCGCAATTTGTGCACCACTCATCAAGTGGACTATCCGCGCGAGCGGCAGCCGAGTACGAGTCGGTATTTGCCGCGCAAATGGAGAATCCGCAACCATCACCATTTGACGCGAGCATTCAGCACGCAGATGCGTGGGCCGTAAAACGTCACGGTCCTGCAACCCCAACGGCTGACAAACGTTTGGCAGCGCCCTCCACTGTGCTTGGTGCCGGCAGGGATGTGCGTGGAGATACAAGGGAAGCAGATACGCGCGCCGATACCCGTTCGCTTGCGCAAGATGAGCCGGGCGCACCGTATTTGCCGTTCGCGACAGCAACACATGCCGCACCAGCTGCACCATTCGAGATCGGAATTGGATCGTCTTTACCGGGTGGCGCGGATGTCATGGCCGAGCTGCGCTTAATGAAGGGCCTATTACAAGACCAGCTTTCGCAAATTGCGTGGTCCGACAATACCCGGCGTAGTCCGGTGCAATCGAAAATCCTTGCCAAACTCCTGCATGCGGGATTCTCGCCAGTGCTGGCGCGTACGTTGATCGAGAAAATGCCCGCAGCGACCGACGACACTGTCGCTGGAGAGTGGGTCAGCCAAGCGCTGAATCAGAACCTACGCGCCTGCCGAGCCGGTGAGGGCATTACTGAAAGGGGTGGTGTGTTTGCTCTAGTGGGACCGACTGGTGTTGGCAAAACCACCACAACGGCGAAACTTGCCGCACGCGCGGTGATGAAGTTCGGTGCCAAAAATGTCGGTCTTATTACAGTGGATCACTATCGCGTTGGTGCCCACGATCAATTGCGAAGCTTTGGTCGGATGTTGGGGTGTCCAGTTCACCTCGCGCATGACGCAGAAAGCTTGAATGATTTGTTGAATGGCATGCGGTCCAAACATCTGGTGCTTATCGACACCATTGGTGTTCCGCAGAGAGACCCGCGACTTAACGAACATTTGTCGATGTTAATGGGCGCTGGCATTGAGCGTGTTCTGGTATTGAATGCGTCATCGCAAATCGAAACGCTTGAAGATGTGGTTTCTACATGGCGTGGACCTCGTTGCACGCGCGCCATCATTACTAAGATTGACGAAGCGGTAAAACTTGGCGGTGTTGTCGATGTATGTGTGCGGCACAAGTTGCTGCTTGATAGCGTGGCCAATGGCCAACGCGTACCGGAAGATATCCATACCGCGAATAGTGCATTGTTGGTGCATCGCGCGCTAAAGGCTGTTTCGCAACTGGCGTTCCGGATGGATGACGATGAGCTTCGCATTATTGCTGTTCAAGCTAGTCTAAGTGCGGTCGGCGGCAGAAGTGCTTGACACCTCAGCTTCAGCGATGATGAATGACCAAGCAGCGGGTTTGCGGGCGCTGACACGCCAAGCTCTACGTGTGTTGCCTGTCACCTTCGCAGCACGCGGTGCTGGCCATACCACCTGTGTGGTGAATTTGGCTGCTGCTTTATCGTCTGTTGGGTTACGCGTAGTTGTTGTCGATGCGGGCAGGGCAATGATTGCGCCGTCGCTTGGACTCAAAGCGAAATACGACCTCCTGCATTTACTGACTGGCGAAAGAACATTCGCCGAAACAATCCTAACCTCAGACACTTTATCAATTCTGCGGGCAACAAGGGGGCTCGACGGATTTGTCCAGTCGGCGTCTGCCGCAGACGATCTATTCGGCGCATTTGCGACACTTTCCACGCCATTTGATCTGGTTGTGCTTGCTGCGCCACCGACTGCTATCGCGCAGTTGCTCAGGCCATTGAGTGATGTGCTGTTTGTATTGAATGATGAAGTAGATTCAATTAAAGCGACCTACGCCTGTCTCAAGAAGCTATCTGAAGACAGCGGCTTCCAGCAGTTCCGAATACTGTTTAACGACGTCCAGAATATCACTCGAGCCAACGACGGGTATGCAAGGCTCGCAGACGCGGCATCACGATTTTTCAACGCGCATCTATCGTTGGCTGGGATTGTTCCGCGTGATGCTGCGCTGCGACGTGCGAGCGCAGCATTCAGCCACGTATTCCGCTCAGAAAAAAGCGGTGGCCACAGCGTTTCAAAGACCGTGTTTTCGCGTGTCGCAGTTGATATTGCTAGTTGGCAGCTTCTTGAGTTTTCCGCAGCATCAGATTAGGAGATTGATAAAATGTACACTCGAAACGGAACACTCAATCGCGAGACGTATGTGTCTCAATACGCGCCGCTTGTCAAACGAGTAGCGCATCAGATGCTGTCTAAACTTCCTGCGAATGTTGAGGTAGACGATCTCATTCAGGCTGGCATGATCGGCCTGATGGATGCTGTAGAGAGGTTCGAGGATGACCACGGTGCAAAGTTTGAAACATTTGCCAGCCAGCGAATTCGCGGCGCGATGCTCGACGAACTGCGGGCAGGCGACTGGCTACCGCGCAGCGTTCGTCGCAACCAACGAACGATAGAATCGGCGATCATAAAGCTACAGCACCGTAATGGGCGGGTCCCGAACGAGCGAGAGATTGCCAGTGAGCTGGGTATGGATCTTCCCCAGTATCACCAGCTGCTATCGGACGCGAAGGGCGCGCAGTTGTTCAACTACGATGATGCCGATGTCGGTGAAGATGGCGAAGACTTCCTCAGTCGCGGTGTCGGTGACTCATCGTCCGACCCTTCGCATATGTTGGCAGACAAACGCTTCAAACTATCGCTGGTAAGCGCCATTGAGGCGCTGCCTGATCGAGAAAAGACCCTGATGGGGCTGTACTACGAGCAAGACTTAAATATGAAAGAGATTGCCGCTGTCATGGGAGTGACCGAGTCACGTGTCTGCCAATTGCACAGCCAGGCTGTTGCGCGTTTGCGGGGCCGGCTAAAGGATTGGTAGTCCGCAGGGTCGTACAGAATCATACAGGCCCGTGCACGCCCGTGCAGGCCTGTGCAGGCTCATGTGGGTGGCCTCGCGGCTAGCGCTGGCAGGCTGCTTCGTGCGCTGGAATGCATTGTTAAAGATGCCAATAGCGGCGCAAGTCTAAACCCCACTCAGCGGGGTCTTCGCCGGATTCAATCACGTCGCCCGAATTGGCAAGGTCTCGCGGCACGGGTATGACATAGGCTTCTTTTCGCAAAGAATAGAAGATTAAAACCTTTGGTTTCGCGGTATTCATCGCGTTCTGTTCGGATACGACAGCCAAGTGTCCCGACGACAGCCGCACTAACGAGCCGATTGGATAAATTCCCACCACTTTAATCAGCGCTTGGGCGACCGTTGAATCAAAGTCAATCCCCGCACGTTTGCGAATCATTCGTAGCGCCGCCGTTGGCGGCATTGCGCTGTGATAAACACGGTGGGAGGTAACTGCGTCGTATACATCGGCGACAGTCGCGATTCGTGTAATTAAAGAAATATTGACGCCGGTGAGGTTGTCGGGGTAGCCCGATCCGTCGAGTTTCTCGTGGTGATGCAGAACGGCATCAAGAACGGGCTCAACGGAATATCCAGCTGCTAACAGCGCGTTAAATCCAAGCCTAGGATGCGCGCGCATGACGGCGCTTTCATCCGCAGACAAGGAGCCAGGCTTGTTTAGGACACCCAATGGGACATATGCCTTTCCCACATCGTGTAACAGGCCAGCGGCGCCGAGAATTCGCAGATTTTTTGCATCAAGTCCAAGCTGTCGGCCCAGACCAATCATAAAGATGCCAACGCTCACGCAATGCATAAAGGTGTATTCGTCGCGTCGTTTTAGCGAAGTGAGTGAAACTAACGCGTTGCTGTTTCGCAGAATTGAATGCACCATGTCATCAGCGAGGGCTTCGACGTTGTGCACGGCACGAAGTTGTCCCGCTCTTGCGTCGGTCATGAATTCGCGAATGACTTCCTTCGCGCGCTCGTGAATTCCTCGCGCAGTGATGAGCTCATCCAGGTAACTCACCTCCGTCGTTGCGTTTTCAGGTTGCGGGTCTAGCGTTGGGAGCGTCGAATTGGGCTGCTCGATAGTCGCGGCGCTTGCGGCAACTGACTCATCGTCAAGATCCCTGCCGCGGTTAGTGTCGATGGTGACGTTTTTCCATCCGACTGACTGTAGCTTGCGCAGTGTCGTCACGTCTTCGATCAATAACCCGTTACCGATAAACGGGTGGTCTAACCAGCTTATTCCGGCTAGATCAACATACATCCCAGCTTGCAGCCTCTCAGGTGGAATTTGCCGTAACATTTTGTATTAGCTCGTTGGCAACACTAGCGGCCAATGGATTGACACTCGGCTTGCCGACCGATGTTGGGTTGACCGGCATGATAGACGCCACCCCGCAGAGTCGGCTGGTGCAGCATCGTCAGGCTACGCAACAGCGTTGATGGATTGTGCGAGACGGACAATGTCGTCGGGCGTGATTGCAAGTACTTTTAACAGGTTGGGTTCGATGTCTTCCCAGCCATCAATCACGGAGTCGCCGCGGCCTAGCGCGGCTAGTTGATCGACGAGAAAGCCAAACGCAATCAGCCGCTTGATCGGTATGGAAGCTGGCGCATGAGCGGAAGAAAAATATTTGGCATCGTGGTGGTAATAAATTGCCAGTGCCATCATTTCTGGCAAGCGCCATTCTTTTGCCAGTACATAACCAATTTGATTGTGTGAGTTCTCAAATTCGGCTTTCTCGGCATCAATTAGGTCGAGCGCGAGGCCACCTTGATGTGTCGTAACGTAAGGCGCATATCCTTCAAAACGATTGATCATGACCGCTTGTCCGGCGTTACGAAACAGCACGAACGTCCGCACCTCGTCCGGATCAAGGCAACGTACCTCTGGCGCAATTCGACCAGCGATTTCGGACAGGTTTGCGGAGTCGTTCCAAAATTCCTGCATTAGGCGTCCCGATTTAGATGAAAACGTTTGGCGAATCATCAGACGCGCGATTAAACACGATGTATTCTTCAGTCCGATGATCGAAACGGCGTGTTGTAGATTGGTTGTTTCGCGTCGTAAGCCGTAGTGCGGGGAGTTGACAGCGCGCAAGATGCTTGCAGCAAGCGCCAGATCCTTACCCACCATATCGCCCATTTTGCGAAGATCCGCATTTTCGTCTGACATCAGTCGTGAAAATTCTTCGACGATGGAAGGGCAGGGAGGCAGGCGCAAGTCGCGGGCGATTTTTTCGCTGTCGAGTTGAATCGCGACGAGCTCAGGGTCAGTGCCCATTGAGTTCGCCGAGATTGGCTCGGGATGCTGCCGTCGTTGCGCGACTTCCATATTCATTCCAATAAAGGGTGCGGCATTGCTGCGTGATCGTGCTTAGGCATGCCCGATGGTGCCGTAGCCGCCGGTTAAGTCTCGAAAGCCGGTCACACCATAACCGCCCGAGGTGTCGAGGGGTATGCCGCTCAGTGCGGCACGGCGCTGTTCTAGCCGACGTGTTTGGTGTGCGACGAGTCTTGCCGTGATTCGATTGATCTCCATTGCCTCGCGCGCTTTGGCAATGATTAGCTCGAATAGATCGCGTGCGCCTGGTCCGGCAGCGTCGAGTCGTTGGCCTAGGTTGGCTGCAGAAATTGGCTCGCCAAGCTCGTGTTTGGTCGCTCGGCGCGCAAGGGACAATTCTTGCAACATGGCCAGCTTTTGTTCCGCCAGCGCAGTAATGGTGTCTGGGTCAGACTCGGCCAGCGCGTTGTTTTCTTGTTCGGCGATGGACACGTACTGGCACAGTACGTGGTATTCGACCTGCAACAGAGCGCGCAGCGGCTTTTCCGCAGGGTTGATGTGCTTGTCCATAGCAATCCTAGTTGGGTTTGGTCGGGCCAAGCTGTTTGGCTTCGGCGATCAATTTATCGGCGACCGCTTCGGCGTTGACCTTGAAAGTACCGCTGGCGATTGCAGTCTTTAATGCTTCAACGCGCTTCTCGTCGAACGCGCTAGAGGCGGCGTAATCCTTCGATAACGCCTTAAGTTTTTCGGAAAGCGGCGACAGCTTCACGGTACTTTCACTAGTGGTGTTAGATTCCTGTGACACCGGTTTGCCCTTCCCGAGCGCAGCCTTGGTGGCGCGATCAAAAACGGTGGCGGGCGGTAGTCCGTTGAGCTTGGAGATCGACATTTGTTACTCCTGATAAATATGCGCCGCACGGACGCGTTCCTGAATTAATTTCGGCATTTTGAAAAGAAACTTTAGGGTATCTGAAAAAATATTTAGCGGGGCCATTGTTACATCCGGATTTCAACGATTCGCCCCTGCCGTGCCGTGCCGGAGACGACACGACCACCCTCTGAGCGTACTCTCACCTGTTGGCCTTCGGTCGCTGTGTTGAGCGCAAACCCTTCAGAGGTAATGCTAAAACCGCTGCCGTTCGCCTGCACGCGGACTTGATCCCCGCTTTGGATAACCGGAACCGCGCGGAGCCAGTCTTCGCGAACAATGACGCCACCGGCGACACTCCGCGAAAGTGTCTTGTTTTCGAGAGTGGCGAGGTCCACGACGGGTCGGCCAGCCTCCTTGGTTAGTTCAAGCTCCTGTTCGCGAAAGTCTTCCTGTAGCAACGGTTGGCCCGCCTGAATACTACGGCTGGTGACTAATGCTGGGCCAAAGACGCGAACTTGGATGGGAATGGTCACGTTCCAAGACGCTCCCGACACGCAACGCAAACCAATTTGGGTTTTGCCCCAGAGTCGCGTGTTTGACGGTAAGTACGCTTCGGTGCGAGCGCAGGATGCCAAATTTAGGCGCGGATCGAGTTGCCCAACGTCGACCTCAATACGTCCCGGAATTCGGCTGGTTTGCTCTTCGATGAAGCGCTGCAGCTGGGTCACGATGGAGTCCTCGGCTGCGCTAGGCGCACTAATCGCTACGCCAACAGCCGCACCACAGGTCGCGCTCACCGAGATAAAACCTATTGTAGTTAATCGATTGCATAGCGTTTTAACGCTAGGCCAAGCCCTTTCCGCGACGTTGCCAAGTGCCTTCATACAGCTTCCCTCGCCATTTACAGATGAGGCAGTCTAGACCCGCCGAGGCGAGGGCTAATTCCGGAATAACCAGCCATTCCCGCCTCTTTTCCAACGTTTTGAGATTTGGCGGCTCTCCATAATCAGCCTCATTCGATACATGTTGTGTGACTGCCGAACCGGGTTATGTAGGACAAGTCGTAGAAGGAGAGAAAGATGTTGAACCGGATTACCTCGCAATTTGATTTCAACGCCGATGCGCTTAAGCTCCGCAGCGAGCGCCAACGCGTCATTGCGTCAAACATTGCCAATGCGGACACGCCCGGGTTTCAAGCGCGCGACTTCAATTTTCGCGAAGCCCTCGGTAATGCCATCCGTGAGACGACCGCACCCACTTCCTCATCATCGGCAGTCGCGATGGGTTCTTTAGCCACGACCCACGCACGTCACGTGTCGGCCCCCACACTTTCAACCTCCTCGTTAGTCGGCAAAGGCACGCCGCTTCAGTACAGCATGCCCACGCAAGGTGCGTTCGACGGTAACACGGTTGAGGTACACCGTGAAACGGCGAATTTTGCTGAAAACGCAGTCCGCTATGAAGCGGCATTGCGTTTTTTAAACGGCCAAATTAAGACCATGGGCATGGCGGTTAACGGGCAGTGATGGCAACAATGAGTCTGACGACGATTTAGCAAAAAGGTGAGGTAAAAATCATGTCTCTATTCAAAGTTTTTGGGGTGTCGGGATCAGCAATTGCTGCGCAAAACGTGCGGCTCAATGTGATTGCCTCAAACCTCGCCAACGCAGACAGCATCGCTGGGCTGGACGGCAAAGCCTATAAGGCGCGCCAAGTGGTATTCCAAACTCAGCTCGCTGACGCAAGCGATCAAGCCTCTGCTGGCGTCAGGGTCGCAGGCGTAAGTGAGAGCGAAGCGGAAGGACGCAAGATCTATGACCCCAAGAACCCGCTTGCTGACGACGCCGGTAACGTCACGATGCCAAACGTTAACGTAATCGATGAAATGGTCAACATGATTTCGGCTTCGCGTGCTTACCAAAATAACGTTGAAGTTATGAACACAACCAAAAACCTCTTGGCAAAAACTATTGCCATGGGCAGTTAAGGAAAACCCATATGTCATTTGATTTTGCGGGCATTTCGAAACCTTCAAGCGTAGCGGGCAGCGCCGCCTCTGCGGCTTCCGGCACTACAAGCACGAACGGTACCGGAGAGTCGAGTGATCGATTCTTGAAGTTGCTCGTTGCACAGCTCAAAAACCAAGACCCACTTAATCCACTCGATAACGCACAGGTCACCAGCCAGATGGCACAGATCAGTACGGTGCAGGGAATCGAAAAGCTGAATGGCACCATGGGCGCGATGCTCAATCAAATTCAAGTCATGCAGGCCGGATCACTTACCGGTAAGGATGTGATGATTGATGGCGCCAGCTTGACCATCTCCGGCAATAATCCGGCACGTGGCGGCTTTGAAGTGCCGGCAGGTGTCACCAACGTTAATGTGGAAGTTCGCAATGCGCAAGGCGCAGTCATCGCCACCATCCCGCAGCCGAACACACCGGGCGTTCAAACATTTACTTGGAACGGCACAACCGTGTCCGGCACAGCAGCACCAGGCAAGTACACCTTCACCGTTTCAGCCACTGCCGCGGGCCGAACCGGCAATCTCAACACCTTCACGGTTGATCGCATTAACGGCGTGACGCCGAGCGCATCGGGGCCGCGCATCAACCTCGCCGGCGGCACGACCATCACGATGGACGCCATTAGAACCATCTTGTAGTTTCATTCAAAAATTTCCTTCAATCCTACTTCCGCAATTCTTTATTATCGGAGATAAGCATGAGCTTTCAACAAGGACTATCTGGACTCAACGCTGCCGCACGTAACCTCGACGTTATCGGCAACAACGTGGCAAACGCCAACACCATTGGTTTTAAGCAGGCGCGCGCTGAGTTCGCTGACTTGTACGCAAATACGCTTGCCTCGGCGGGCCGTGCAACGGTCGGCCTCGGTGTCACGACCAGCAGCGTCGCGCAGCAGTTTTCGCAGGGCAATATCTCCACCACCAACAGTCCACTAGATATGGCAATCAATGGCGGCGGCATGTTTCGCGTCTCCAATAACGGTGCCATTGCCTACACACGCAACGGCCAGTTTCAGATTGATAAAAGCGGCTATGTGGTTACCGGTAATGGCGGACGTTTGAGCGGCTTCCCGGTGGACGCAACGGGCAGGCTCACAACAGGGGCACCGGCTGATTTGAGAATTTTGGCGTCTGATATTGCGCCAAAACCCACCTCCACGATCAGCATGGTGATGAATCTTGACTCGCGCAAACCAACGCCGGTGGGTGCCTTTTCGGCGACGGATGGCGGGACTTACACGAGTGCCACCTCACTGAACGTCTACGATAGCCAAGGCAACGCTCACGCAATGTCGACCTATTTGGTGAAATCAGCGACTGTGAACGAGTGGAATGTATATGCCACCTTGGATGGCACACAAATTGGTGCTGGCGCGGTGGGCACCTTAGTCTTTAATCCAGATGGTAGCTTGGATGCAACCGCCTCTGCAGTGCCGTTCAATGTGCCTTTGACCACCACCAACGGTGCCACCTTCCCAGCCGCCATGCCGGTCGATTTTAGGGGAACGACACAGTTTGGAAGTGCCTTTGGCGTCAACGCCGCAAATCAAGACGGTTATGCCGCAGGCAAGTTGACCGGGCTGGCGGCCGACGAAAGTGGTGTGATCACCGGGCGGTATTCGAATGGTCAATCACAGGTGCAAGGCCAGATTGCGCTGGTGTCGTTTGCGAATTTGCAAGGGCTGTCGCCGATGGGCGGCAACCAGTGGGTCGAATCTTCTGCTTCTGGCACGCCACTAATAGGCACGCCGGGTGCAACCAATCTTGGCACGCTCCAGTCGGGTGCAGTTGAGGAATCAAACGTTGACCTGACCGCAGAATTGGTCAACATGATTACTGCGCAACGAAACTATCAGGCGAATGCGCAGACCATCAAAACGCAAGACCAAGTGCTGCAAACGTTGGTAAACCTGCGCTAATCGGACAGGGGATTGATGTAGCGAAAGCTGATTGAGGAGAACAAACAATGGACCGAATGATCTATACGGCAATGGCGGGAGCGCGACAGCTAATGGTACGTCAGGAGACACTTGCCAACAACCTCGCGAACGCATCCACGCCTGGCTTTCGTGCCGATCTCGATGCGATGCGTTCGATGCCGCTACAAGGCAATGTCAGCAAGCTAGATTCTCGTGTCAGTGTGTCCTCTACCACCACAGGTGCGGATTTCAGGCAGGGCGCAATTGAGGTCACTGGTCGTGATCTTGACATTGCAATTGCAGGGGATGGATTTATTGCTGTGGAAGGACGGGATGGCCGCGAGGGATACACGCGCAATGGCGGGTTTGACGTCGGTGGTGATGGCATCCTGCGCACGCGTTCAGGTTTGACGGTGCTTGGCGAGGGTGGCCCGATCACGGTGCCCGAGAACGCCAAAATTGAAATTGGTCGCGACGGTACAGTCAGCGCATTTGTTGCGGGCAATACCAAAAACGGCAATTCACTCGGTCGCATCAAGTTGGTGAATCCGCCTGCCGAGACGTTGGCAAAAGGTCTCGATGGTCTGTTTCGCGTAAATGGTAATCAAACTGCGGACGCAGACCAAAACGTTCGCGTCGTACGTGGATCAATTGAGGCCTCAAACGTCAATGTCGTCGAATCAATGGTGGGCATGATTGCGCTCGCGCGCCAGTACGAGATGACGCTAAAGACAATTTCGAATGCCGAAGCTAACTCGCGCGACTCTGCAAAATTACTGCAACCAAATGGCTAGCCTAGGAGCGACTCATGATCAGATCATTATGGATTTCAAAAACGGGACTCGACGCACAACAAACGCAGATGGATGTGTTGTCAAACAACTTGGCGAACGTTAACACCGCAGGTTTTAAGCGGTCTAAAGCGGTATTTGAAGATCTGCTCTATCAGAATATTCGTCAGCCGGGCGCGCAGTCGTCGCAGCAGACCAATCTGCCGACCGGGCTCCAGCTCGGCACCGGTGTGCGTCCAGTCGCCACGTCACGCGTTTTTACGCAGGGCAACTTGCAGCAGACGGGTAACAACCTAGACATGGCGATCAACGGCAATGGATTTTTCCAAGTGCAAATGCCAGACGGCACGACCGGCTACAGCCGTGACGGATCGTTCCGGCTAGACGCACAGGGGCAGCTGGTAACTTCAAATGGCTATCCACTCATCCCGGCCATGACCATTCCTGCTACCGCGCAGTCAGTGACGATTGCACAAGACGGCACAGTCTCGGTTACTCTTCCCGGATCGGCCGCATCAACGCAGATTGGTACGATTCAATTGGCTAACTTTGTCAATGCCGCTGGCCTATCGGCAGTCGGGCAAAACTTGTTTACCGAAACGGCGTCGTCGGGCACCCCTAATACCGCCAATCCAGGGGTCGGCGGTCACGGTACGCTGAGCCAAGGTTATGTAGAAACGTCGAACGTGAATGTTGTTGAAGAGCTTGTCTCAATGATCCAAACACAACGTGCCTACGAAATTAACTCAAAGGCCATCAAGACTTCTGACGAAATGCTGCAACGTTTGTCGCAACTTTAGTACTAACGGTATTGGTTGTAGTAATTGTTGCGGCATTGGTTGCAGGCGCAGGGTGGGCAGGATTCATCTGCCCACGGGATTTCGCAACATACGTGTGGGCGGTGAATCCTGCCCACCCTACGGCCTATGTTTGCCGCGTTTGCCACGTTTGCCACGTTTGCCACACCCGCCACGCCAGATGACGTGCCACCGGCAAGTTTTATCGGCGGCGCGAAGTTGTTTCCCGCCAAAGCCACGAATCAGTGCCTTTTTATCCTGCTTATTCGCCCTTGTCGGACGACCCTGCGCGCTAAAGTAATCAGAGTTCTACCAAGGAAAACCGGCACATGCAATTACTATATTCGCAACTAACCAGACGCCACCATCCAGGCGATGAAGACGAGTTGTTTAGCGTTTGGCAAGTGCTATTCCGCGCCTCAATTATCTTGATGTTTTCCCTCGTTGTTTTCTCGCTGATAACCGGTTGTTCACACATCGAACCGCGCGTCGAAATTGTGATGCCCACTACGTCTGCGCCGCGCCAAGAGGTCCATGTGCCGGTGATCAATGGCGCAATTTTTCAAACGGTGAATGCCCCTCGACCGCTGTTTGAGGACCAAAAGCCAGGTCGTGTCGGCGACATCTTGACGGTGGCGATTGTGGAAAAAACCAGTGCCTCTCGTTCTTCAAAATCGAGTTCTGCAAAAACCTCTGATACCAAAGCGGCGGTGCCAGCGCTGGCGGGTCTTCCCGGCAAATCTTTCCTTAGCGCACAACTCGCGGCAAATGCGGCCAACACGTTTGAAGGCAAAGGTGAAACGGCAAACGACAACACGTTTACCGGGACCTTGACCGTCACCGTAGTGAGTGTGTTGCCCAACGGGAACTTGGTGGTAGCCGGTGAAAAGCAAATTGGCATCAACCACAACACCGAATCGATTCGTTTCTCCGGCGTCGTCAATCCGTTGACCATCCAAGCCGGTAACGTGGTGCAGTCGCCGCAGGTCGCTGATGCTCGTTTGGAGTATCGCGGTAAAGGCTACATCGATGAAGCGCAACGCATGGGCTGGTTGCAACGCTTTTTCCTCAACGCGTTTCCCTTCTAAGTCGCCGCAGTGTTAACGCCACAGAAATTAATGAGATCACTGCTCATTACCGCGCTGATGCTAATGCTCATCAGCGCAATGATTAATCCTGTACGGGCAGAGCGCATCAAGGATATTTCGACGGTGCAAGGCGTGCGTAGTAATCAATTAATCGGTTACGGATTGGTTGTCGGCCTTGACGGCTCGGGTGACCAAACAACACAGACGCCATTTACGGTCCAAAGTTTGACAAACATGTTGTCGCAACTGGGTGTGCAGCTGCCACCCGGAACAAACCTTCAGCTGCGAAATGTCGCCGCGGTGATGCTAACGACGAGCTTGCCACCGTTTGCGAAACCCGGGCAGCAGATTGACGTAACAGTGTCTTCGCTTGGTAACGCAAAGTCACTGCGTGGTGGCACGTTGCTGTTGGCCCCGTTGAAGGGAGCAGACACACAGATCTACGCGATGGCACAGGGCAATGTCATCATCGCTGGTGCGGGCGCATCGTCTGGCAGCAGCAAAGTGCAAATTAATCAATTAAACGCGGGGCGCATTCCCGCAGGTGCCACCGTTGAACGTGCAGTGGCGTCGCCATTTTCGACGTCGGAATCACTTCATTTTGAGCTCAACACGGCGGATTTTTCGACCTCCAGCAAACTTGCCGAAGCGATAAATCGGCGGATGGGTCCCGGCACCGCGAATCCGCTGGATGGTCGCGTCATTCAAGTCAAATTTCCCCAGAATGCGAATGATCGTGTGGCGTTCATGGCGGATCTGGAAAACCTCGAAGTTGAGAGTGTCTTGCCACCCGCAAGGATCGTCATCAACGCCAGAACGGGCTCGGTGGTGATGAACCGGATGGTGACGTTGGAGCCCTGTGCGGTCTCCCACGGCAATCTCTCCGTGACGATTAATTCCACCCCGCAGGTAAGTCAGCCCGCGCCGTTTAGCCGGGGCGAAACGGTGGCAACAGAGAAGAGCGAAATTACGGTCAAACAGGAGCCGGGACAGGTGCTGCTGCTCGACGGGGGCGCCAAATTAGCCGATGTGGTGAAGGCGCTGAATTCAATCGGCGTTGCACCGCAAGACTTGCTGGCCATTCTGCAAGCGATGAAATCGGCGGGCGCGCTAAAAGCCGAAATCGAAGTTATTTGATTTCCGGCAAACGTACTTCACGATGCACACTTCTATATGAAAAACGTCATTTTAAACGACCAGTCGTTATCCTTTGATGCGAGATCGCTTGGTGATCTGAAGCGCTCCGCCGCGTCGCAGCAGAGCGGCGCGATCAAGGAGACGGCAAAACAGTTTGAAGTGTTGTTTACAAATATGCTCATGAAATCGATGCGGGATGCATCTCCTAAAGATGGCATGATGAGTTCGAGTGCCGGTGATATGTATACCGGCATGTTGGATCAGCAGTTTGCGCAGAAGATAGCCTCGCGCGGGACCGGCCTAGCCGACGTGATTGCGCGGCAGCTCGGTGGTGCAACAGCCAAGAATGAAAAAGCTGCCTCGTCGGCGGCTCTCGGTGAGTCGTCTAGTGCGGTGGGTGCTGAAGCAAATCGCGCCACCATGCGCGCGCTTGGCAAGGGCCAAAAGTCCAAGATCATGCCAACTGAAGCGAGGTCAATTTCGGTTCGTTTTGCAGAAAACAATGGGCTTAACCAGCTTAACCAGCCAAGCCAGCCAAGCCAACTTAGGCAGAACCAGCCAAGCCAGTCAGGCCAGCCAAGCCAGCTACTACCACCAAACCAGCTCATCCGTCCGCCTAAGGCCGCGGTCTCGCCGCCACCAGTGACGAGCGAGCAGACACCGGCACCAGCCGGTGGCCTCGCCGCGAATTCCAGCGAGCCGCAGCGAGTTGGCGCCAAACCAATCAGTGCCGCCGTCGAAAAGGTGGTGGATAAAACCGCTGCGTTCTTCGATCAAATGAAAGTACACGCTAACGAAGCCGCAACGGCGACAGGCATCCCGGCCAAATTTATGTTGGGGCAGGCGGCACTAGAGTCTGGCTGGGGGAAGCGTGAAATTCGCCGCGCAGATGGTACCCCAAGCCACAACTTATTTGGCATTAAGGCAGGTGCAAACTGGACAGGCTCAACTGTTAGCGTCACCACCACTGAGTACGTGAATGGCATGCCGCGTCAATCGGTTGAAAAGTTTCGCGCTTATTCCTCTTATGCTGAAAGCTTTAAGGATTACGCGGCTCTAATCACAAAAAGCCCACGGTACAGCGCGGTGATTGGCAATAGTAATTCTGTAGACGGCTTCGCTACGTCACTACAGCGCGCCGGCTACGCCACCGACCCGCGCTATGCTGAAAAACTGTCGCGCACCATTAACCACGTGATTGCCATCGCTAGGTCCAGGACAGATGCGCCTGCTGCCAGCTGGAATCAGGCCTAAGCGAGGTAGCCAAAAATGTCACTGTTAGGGGTAGGTGCCTCTGGTTTGGCTGCGGCATACGCCGCGATCAATGCGACCAGTAACAACATTGCCAACGTCAACACGCCGGGATACTCGCGGCAGGCTACCGTACAAACTACCATGCCGGGACAATTTTCTGGCGGTGGTTTTGTTGGGCGTGGCGTCGCGGTTGAAACCATCCAGCGGGCTTTTGACGCGCAAGTAAATGGGCAAGTGCAGTTCACGCAGGCACAGTTGTCTGAGGCGTCGACCCAATCCGGTCTAATGCGGGCGGTCGACAAGCTGTTTGGAGCTGACGACGTGGGAGCTGGATCCGCGCTCGACAATTTTTTCTCAAGCCTCACGCAAGCTTCGTCGCGGCCTGCCGATATGGCGTCGCGTGTGGCAGTCATATCGGAAGGGCAACAGTTAGCCACGCGCTTGAACCAAGCGTCGGGTCAGCTTGATGAGCAGGGCCGCAATGTTGATCTGGGTATCCGTGCAACGATTACCCAAATTAACTCGCTGGCGCAAAAAGTTGCCAAATTGAACGATGCAATTTCGCTCGCGCAAGGAAGTGGACACACTCCGAATGATCTGATGGATCAGCGCGATGAAGTCATTCGTCAGCTCAATACACAAGTTGGCGTTTCAACCTTAGCGCAATCCGACGGCAGCCTCAATGTATTCCTATCGAGTGGCGCGGCACTGGTCCTCGGCAACACACCAGCCTCACTTTCGGTGAGCTACGATCCGGCCGACCCGCAGAAACAATTAGTCGGTGTCCGCTCTACCAACGGTGGGTTGACGAGTAACTTGCTACTGACGTCCGCAAGTTTGAACGGCGGGGCGTTGGCCGGGCAAATGAAGTTCCGCGATATCAACCTCGTCGACGCGAAGAACGAGTTAGGCCGGCTGGCGACGGCGGTGGCCAATACGTTTAATGCCATTCACGCGGCTGGCACTAACATGAATGGCACGGGTGGACAAGCGTTGTTCGCGTTGCCAGCACCGGTGGCATTCCCCAGCGCGCTCAATACCGGCACCGGTGCCATTTCGGTTAGCGTCACCACCGCGTCCAATTTACAGCCGAGTGACTATCGAATTGATTACGATGGCAGCCAATACGTCATTACGCGGCTACAGGATGGCACCAAAAATAACACGGCGACCATGCCGGTGACGCTTGATGGCATCGCGATCACGCTGGCCGGAACACCAGCGGCGGGCGACAGCTTTCAGCTACAACCGGTACGCAATGCGGCGGCGGGTATCAAGCTCGCATTCAGCGACCCGCGGACACTTGCCTTCGGGTTATCAAACGCCACCGGGGACAACCGTAATGCACTCGCCTTGGCCGCAGTTGCCGAGCAGGCCACGCTCGGCGGGCTGACTTTTTCGCAGGCATTTGGCGAAATTTCTGCCAAGGTCGGCACCACCACGCAAGGGCTCAATATCAGCGCGTCAATTGCCGACAAGTTGCACACGCAGGCACGTGCTGAACAATCGTCGGTGTCAGGCGTAAACCTCGACGAGGAAGCGGCGAAGTTGATTCGATTCCAACAAGCCTATCAGGCGTCGGCCAAAGTGATTGCGACGGCACAAACGCTGTTCCAAACGGTATTAGATATGGGGCGCTAACGTGGCGAACCTAAAGGACGACTGACATGCGTATCGGTACTGCATTTGCCCATCTTTCCAGTAGCGCCATGATCATGGATGCTCAGGTCAAGATGTACTCCACCCAGAACCAGCTATCGACCGGCAAGAAAGTAAGCTCGCCGTCGGATGACCCGGTCAATGCGTCGCAGATTGTGACGGCACAGGCTTCGGTTTCGCGCCAAGCCTCGTTCTCCGCGAACCAATCGTATTTGGAGGGCGAGCTACGCCAGCTTGAATTGACGCTCGGCTCAGTGGGCGATACAATTTCGACCGCGCGTGAAACGCTGGTTGCTGGTGGCAATGGCGCATTCAACAATTCGGATCGGCGCAGTATTGCCAATAGCTTGAGTTCTTTGCGTGCACAGTTAGTGTCGCTCGGCAACACCCGCGGTTCTGATGGTCAGCATTTGTTTTCCGGTTTTCAGAGCAACATGACACCCTTCTCACAATCCGGTGCCGCAATTGTATATGCCGGTGATGCTGGAACACGCGGAGTGCTGGTCGCAAACGGACTGGCGATTCAATCGAATGCCGACGGCCAAAGTTTATTTATGCAGCTTCCAACGGGCAATGGCACCTTTGCGACCAGTGTCGCGCCGACAAACGTCGGTAACGCCAGGATTGATACCGGCACCGTGACTTCGGCGGCGGCACTGACCGGGCAAAACTACGAGATTCGATTGACCGCCTCTGCAACAATCGATGTGGTGAATACCACCACCAACACCCTGGTGCAGTCGCAGGCTTATGTCGCCGGCCAAGCGATCAGTTTTGACGGCATGCAGATGACATTGACCGGCACGCCCGCGATCGGCGACAAATTTGTTGTCACCCAAGGCCAGAGCGGCAGCGTGTTTGACGCGCTCGATCAAGCCATCACGGCACTCAATACCACGGTGCTAAACGACACGGATCGCGCCAAAGTCAACGACGCTATCCGTCAGGCCTCCGCCAGTATGGAGCAGGCCTTTGATGTGGCGCTGGCAAAGCGATCTGAAGTTGGCGGACGCATGAATGCCCTCGAAACGGCATCACGCGTTGGCGCGGGCTTAGAGTTTGAAAGTAAATCGCTGCTTAGTACTCTTCAGGACCTCGATTATGCCGAGGCGGCATCCCGCTTTGCTTCGCAACAGACCGGGTTGCAGGCAGCGCTCGCGGCTTACGCGCAGACCAGCAAGATGTCGTTATTCGACTACATTCGTTAACGGTTCACAAACTCGGCTTGCGCGCCGAACACAAAACGCAGCCGATAGAAAATTACGGGCGTCTGAAGGCTGAGCGTTGGGACGTGGCATGTGAAAAATGCCAAACGCGTTTATTGGCGGGCAGTTTCAGGCAAAAGTGTCTGAAAAACGCCGTCGATAAATGACTTTGCTTTCGCAATCGTTCTATCGATCAATCCGTATTCGAAACATCTAAATAGAGCCTTGTCATCCCAAGCGAAGTCGAGGGATGTGCTTTTGAAAGCATCAACAGCAGATTCCTCCGCTTCGCTACGCTGCGGTCGGAATGACATGTTGGGGAGTACGGGCGTCGGTAAGCTGATTGGAATGGAAAGTCTTAAAAGCAGATTCCTGTTCTCCGGTCTTCCTCGTCGCTGCGGTCAAAGATTCTATCGCTTCTAGTACGAGTACGTTACGCGTCCTGCGCCAATTCGCGGTAGATCTAGAGTTCTAACAACCGACGCAGATCGGCATTAATTTGTCCGAACTCACATCCCGTGCGGTGGATGCCTTTGTTCTTGTCGTTTTCAACCGTCATGTTGTTGCGAACTAGTAAATCGAGTTCAAACAAAGTGTGCGCCTCATCAACCGCAAGGCGAAACGCCATCGACACCACGGCACCCTTTTCGCCAAGTTGCTCGGTTGATTGAATGAGAACACCGGATAGGCTGAGGTCGCGTCTCAAGCACGGCACCTTTGTCGTACGCCCCTTCAAACCAATCGTTGCGATGATTTCGACGGGAATTCTCGATCCCTTGCGGACGGGCACCGCGGTGACGTTCGCCGGGTAAGACAAATGCAAATAGGGGAAGGGCGCCAGCGGCGACTTCAAGACAACCGTGCTAAACGAATAGGCATTACGTTTCCGGAACGCGCGACAGTGGAACTCTTTGCCTTCTTTGATAAACGCAACCGCGCCATCTTTTAGGGGGTGGGTCACTAGCATTGAGTGTTTATCGAGAAAACCTACCAGCTTCACCACGTTACGCTCGTCAGGATATCCATCAGACGACATTTGTATTGCCATACCCACTTCGAACTTGGCGTTGGCGATGGTCACGCCCGGCGTGCCGGTATCGCTTAAGTTCGCTGGTGGCGCATTGGCGGCGTCCGCATCTTTGCTCGGGTAAGGCGTGGCATGGTGTGCGCCCGTCATTGTGCCCTCGGTGGCAGGTCGAAACAGGCCAATCTCAATCAGTCGCTCGATCTGGCTCATCGATTCGATGACAAACCCTTGCCGTAGTAACAATTTTCAGGAGCGATCATAAACCGGCCATGGTAGCGGTCATCCAATCATGACTTCGTTTTTGCGTAGGGGAGCGAGATGGTTTGACATATCTTGATTGTCGGCAGGTTCAGCCGATCCTTTAGGTCTCATCGAGGCCCGGTTGAGGTCGAATTGCAGCCGAACTCAATTCCAACTTCGTGAAGGGATAGGAATTACTGAAGATTCTTGGTTTGATTGCGAACCACAATGCTGATGATGCACGCGCGAGGCCAAAACAGGCCGCGCAAAAGCGGAGTAAAGTCGGTTCAATCTGTGCGCTATTACGTCAACTCGCTCGCGCAACCGCTCGTGCAACCTATCTTGCAACCTGTTCGGCAAGGATGCGAGGCGGAAACGCGTTCCTTTGCATAAACGCTGTCGCTTTGGGCCATCGCAAAACCACGCTATGATTCTCTACGCTGAAGACAATCGCTTGAATCAAATGTTGTTCCAAGCCTACTTGGAAGAACGGCCAGAGTTTCCGGTCGTCATCGCGGACACCGTGGATGCCGCCATTGCGGAAGCACAGCGTGCGCGACCTCTCATCGCCTTTATCGACCTTGATCTTAACGGGCGTCCCGGCGTCGACGTGCTGGTTGCGTTAAAGGCGATGGATAAAGCCGACCAGCAACCGATTTGGTGTGTGGCGTTAACGGCGAATTCTGGTCCGCTGTGCGCTGAACAAGCGCTCGCGCAAGGGTTCGACGATTTTTGGACGAAGCCAATTGAGCTGGCCGACACCCTGACCAAGATTGATGCACTTGTGAGCCGACTCCGGACACCCCGTCCGGCAGCGTGACCGACACTTCCGCTCCTGCTCCCGCCCAAGCTCTCTTGGTCATTTAGCGCCCACCTGCAGCTCCCCCGCAGCCCCCACCCACAGCCCCACCCACAGCCCCACCCGCAGTCGCGACCTCCCGCTGCGAAAATTTTTCCGATAGCTGCCGTTTCGCGAGAAACAGGCACGCAATTCCGGCCTTTATTACCCTAATGAAAATTTCCACCCTGCCGATAATTTCGTGAGGCGACGGGATTGTTTTGTCCGCGCCTAGGGTGACGCCTGACCGGTCTGCTTTTGCCTGCGAGGCAGTGAAAGTGGATGGTGATGCGTCAGTTCGGTCCCCTTTAATTCGGGTCACATCAATTCAACATCTCTGCCTGCACCTGCGTGTGGGTATTCTATGAAAGCCACTTTTATGACACACAAACGCGCACTTTCCAAAATCCTTTCCATACTGGTTCTTTCCTTTTTTGCAACGGTCGCAATCGCTAACGACCCCAAGGCCGCCATTGATTCACTTGACGCCAAACTCGGCAAACTCGGTGCGCCAAAAGTCGAAGGCACGGCAAAGGTGGGCGAGAAAGATTTGCCAGGTTTGTTTTTCGGCAGCCGTCGCATCAATAGCAATTACGACGTGGTCGACGACATTAAAAAAACCACCGGCGCTGCGGCGACGGTGTTTGTCAAAGACGGCGAAGAATTTGTGCGCGTCAGCACCAACGTCTTGAC
>JACMOJ010000331.1 GCA_014378085.1 Burkholderiales bacterium
AAGGGCGAAGTGGTGCAAGTACGGCGGCGAGAAGAGGTCGCCGGTCGCACCCGCTGGATTGATCTCACCATGGTCCCGTTCGATGATGGTGACAGCATCCGCAATGGTGTGATTTCTGTTTTTGTCGATGTGACCAAGCGCGTCGAGGCCAGTGAGACCCTGCACCGCGTGCGTAACACCCTCACTTCGCATCTGGCCAATACCCCACTTGCCGTTATTCAGCTCGATGCTGAGGGGCGCGTGACGCAGTGGACCGGTCATGCAGCGGAGGTTTTTGGCTGGAGTGACACGGAAGCGATGGGACGCTCGCTGGATGAACTACACCTGTTTGAAGAGGATGGACGTGCCCGGTTTACGCAAGAACTGCATCGCCTCAATCATCACCTCGAGGATCGCTTTACCGCAGCCTGGCGGAATCTCCGCAAAGACGGTGTATCGCTTCACGCTGACTGGTTCGGCTCAGTACTGCGCAATGGCGCGAAAGTAGACTCCTACCTGATGCTCGTACAGGACGTTTCAGCACGTGTTTCCGCCGAACTCCACCTGCACTACGTGGCTAATCACGATGTGCTGACGGGCCTCGCCAATCGTACTCAGTTCCAAGAACGTCTCAAGGCAGAAATTGCGCGTGCGCGCCGCCTTGGTCAATCGCTGGCAGTGGCGTTGCTTGATCTGGACCGCTTCAAGTACGTTAACGAAAGCCTGGGACACAGTACCGGCGATATGCTGTTGCAGGAAGTCGCGCTGCGTTTTTCGCAGGCCATTGGCCCCAACGATTTCATCGCCCGCACAGGCGGTGACGAATTCATGTTGCTGATAAATATGGAGGGTGACGACGCCCGCGGCGAACAGCTATCAGAGCAATTACGCCGCCTGCTGCTGCGTCCATTCCGATTGGCCGATCAGGAAATGTTTGTGACTGCCAGTATCGGCGTATCTTTATTCCCGCACGACGCGGATAACGAAGTGGAACTGATCAAGAATACCGATTGGGCTATGTATCGCGCCAAAGACGCGGGCCGTAACAGCGTCCAGTTTTACTCCGCCACGTTGGCGCACGATGCGCCGATGCGGCTATCGCTGGAGAGCGAATTGCATCGCGCGGTTGAGTTTTCGCAGTTCGAGCTCCACTACCAGCCCAAGCAGAATCTTTTTACCAAACGCATTACCGGCGCGGAAGCATTGCTGCGCTGGCGGCACCCGACGCGCGGGTTGGTGCCCCCGGATGAATTCATTCCGGTCGCGGAAGAATCTGATCTCATTAATGAACTCGGCGCGTGGGTAGTTGCGGATGTGTGCAGGCAAATCGCGGCGTGGCGCGAATGTTTCGGCAACGTACCGCAGATAGCGATCAATCTCTCGGCCGTACAGCTCAAACGGCGCGAGCTCGCTCAGGAAATTCTCGACGAACTGAAGAAGCATAATTTGCCGGGCAATGCATTGATGGTGGAAGTGACCGAAACAGCCGTGGTCAGCGACCCACTACTCGCAACGGTATCACTTGATATGTTGCGCGACCACGGTGTACGCGCAGCCATTGATGATTTCGGCAAAGGTTATTCGAGCCTCACGCAATTGAAACGCCTGCCCATCGATGCACTCAAAATCGATGGTTCATTCGTGCGCGGTGTGGTCGTGGATCGGGACGACGCCGCCATCGTGCAAGCCATCATCGGTCTGGCCAATAACCTCGGATTACGCGTAATTGCTGAGGGGCTTGAGACACCGGAACAACTTGCGTTTCTCATAAGCAACCAATGCGAAGAAGCGCAGGGCTATCTAATTTCGCGACCGCTGCCGGCAGAAGATTTTGCCAGGCAATTCCTTGTGCCGAAGACGTAGATCGACCTCTTGAACGGTAGCCTTACACGCGAAGAAAACAGGCACATTCTGCAACCTCTGACAACAGGAAGATGAGGGGTGGCGATGGGTGCGCCGTTTGGGGCGTTTTTGTCTGGAGACGCCCGTAAATAAACGATCCACGATACCGACGTCACTTTGGCATGGCCACAGGACAATTCACCATTCGTTAGAGACCATTGCGCACATCTCGATCCAGCAATAACAAGAATAGCACTGCAATGTCGGCAGGCGGTGTCGTTGTCACGGTCAGCGACTCTGACGAGCCGCTGGTAAAACCGCCGCTGTTCGTTGCCGTGACCCTACAGGTATAAAAAAACGCCACCCTGAAGGCCGTTGATAGTAATCGGCGAGGCGCTGGCAAAACCCGCTCGCGTCAGCTGTCCATCCGCCGTACAGGTGGCGGTGTAGCCGACGATTGTCGAACCGCCAATGCTAGACGGTTGCGCTGCCGGGTCTAAGACCGATGCTACTCAGTGTTGGAGCGCCCGACGCATTTGTCGGTGGTATATCCAAATACGGTGTCAATACAGGCAGCGCTGCGCCTGAATTGGCCGCACCCATGCATGTGTGCACACCATAGTCGACGGCGAATTCGGAAGGGGG
>JACMOJ010000332.1 GCA_014378085.1 Burkholderiales bacterium
CAACCACGAATGACGTTATGGATGTAGTCGATATGGTTGTTCCAGTTGATTTTCGCTTCGGCAGCGCGGCACCAGCCTTCGTAGCTCGCTTGCGATTCGTCCTGCACGGTCTCAGTGTGCTTGCCCGCTATTACCAAGTCCGCTGCTTCCAGCATTGCCGCGACACCCATCGGAAACAATCGATCAAAGTAGACCGTTCCCAGCGTGTCGTTCTCGCTAATAGGCGTGGTCTTTTGCAGAATGATCGCGCCCTCATCAAGCCCGTCAGTGGGCCGAAAAATGGTCAGTCCGGTTTCAGTTTCACCCCGCGAAATTGGCCAGTTGATAGATGAGGGCCCGCGATATTTCGGCAACAATGACGGGTGATATTGTATGGTGCCGCATTTGGGGATGCTGACAAACTCCTGCGGCGCAAATTGCAGCACAAACGCCATGATGCCAATATCGGCATTGAGCTCACGCATGGCAGCTGTCGCTTCAGGTGTTTTTAACGATGCAAACTGGAAAGTGCGTAAGCCATGCGTTTCTGCCGCAATACGCATCGGGTCGGGCTTGGCACCCTCTTTCTCCGGCGCGCAGAACACACCCACAATCTCGTCGCCGCGAGTAACCAACGCTTCGAGGACAGCTTTACCAAAATCTTGTTGGCCAATGATGGCGATTTTCATGTGCGGATCCGAAAGTAATTCGTGAAGTAGATAGAGGTCCCGACTACGCTTTTTTTGGCGGCGCAGAAAACGTGCCAGCGGCTTTCATCGCATCGACCTTGGCGGCGTCATATCCCAAGACATTCTTGAGCACATCATCGTTGTGTTCCCCAAGAAACGGAGCGCGCGCAATTTTTGCCGGCGACGCGGATAGCTTGATTGGCATGCCTACGTTCCACCACTTGCCGCGTTTCTCATCTTCGATCTCAACGTACATTTCGCGACCGCGAATGTGTTCATCGTTGGCAAGGTCAGTGGTCGACATGATCGGTCCGCACGGCACGTTGATCGGGTTCAAGATCGCCATAAATTCCCGCTTGGTGTAGTTAGCGGCGTATTGGGTAATGAGCCCCCACATAGCGCTTTGATTCTTGCGCCGATCGCCAATCACCGCAAAGCGCGGATCGGTGGCAAGCTCCGACAGCCCAAGATCGGGGCCAATACGATTCGCCAGCCCGCTCCAAACCGCCTCTTGCACCACCACGTAAATCCAGTCATTCGGGCCGTGGGGTTTGCAATGAATTGCGTTGCCCAATTGGCCGCCGCCAGAGTCGTTGCCTGCCCGTGGCACGTCGCCCATGCCCTGCTCCGTTGGTACCGAATATTCACTCAGTCCGCCGCGGGCTAGACGTTGATGATCGCGGAATTTCACGCGACACAAGTTCATCACACCGTCCATCATCGCAACTTCCACGTACTGTCCTTGGCCGGTGCGGTTCGCTTGATTGAGCGCAGCCAGCAGCCCAATCGCCAGATGTAGGCCAGTTCCTGAATCGCCAATCTGCGCGCCTGTCACAAACGGCGCACCATCTGGCGTACCGGTCGTACTCATCGCGCCGCCCATCGCTTGCGCTACGTTTTCGTATGCCTTGAAATCAGCATAAGGCCCGGTCGAGCCAAAGCCTTTGATCGAGCCCATGATGATCTTTGGGTTGATTTCGTGAATCTTATCCCAGGTAAAACCAAGACGATCCAACACACCCGGCCCAAAATTTTCCATCACGATATCGCAGTGTTTGAGCAGATCCACAAACACAGTTTTACCTTCGGCCGACTTCATGTTGACAGTAATTGATCGCTTGTTGCAATTCAGCATCGTGAAATAGAGCGAATCCGCACCCGGAATATCGCGGAGTTGTGCGCGTGTTGCATCACCTTGTGGTGGTTCAAACTTGATGACATCGGCCCCCATCCATGCGAGCAACTGCGAGCAAGTCGGCCCCGCTTGAACGTGGGTCATGTCGAGAATTCTGATACCTTTTAGTGCTTCCATTCTTTAATCTCCGTAAGCAGGCCGCTAGTTTGACTTACTTCTTCTTTGCTGCTGTCGGGTTCAAGCTGGTGATTCGCCCACTTTCGGTACCAGCTGTTTCATCAATCACCGCGTTAATCAACGTTGGCCGTCTTGATTGAAGCGCCTGCTCCATCGCCGCGCGGAGTTCAGCGGGGGTTGTTGCATTCACGCCCACACCACCAAAGGCTTCCATCAGCTTGTCGTAACGCGCACCTTTAACGAATACCGTTGGGGCTACATCAACACCACCGGTTGGGTTCACGTCGGTGCCGCGATAGACGCCATTGTTGTTGAAAACAACGACACACACCGGCAGGTTGTAACGGCAAATCGTTTCGACTTCCATTCCCGAAAATCCGAACGCGCTGTCACCTTCGATGGCGATTACGGCTTCGCCGGTCTCGACTGCCGCAGCAACAGCGAAGCCCATTCCAATACCCATAATTCCCCAAGTACCCACATCTAGGCGCTTGCGGGGTTTGTACATATCCACAATGCTGCGGGTGAAGTCGAGTGTGTTGGCCCCCTCGTTGACCAACATCGCGTCCGGGTTGGCTTTTACAATATCGCGCACCACATTCAGCGCGCTATGAAAATTCATTGGCGTAGGATCCTTTGCCAATGTCTCGGCGAGCTTGGCAATGTTCTTTGTTTTTCGCGCAGCGATGGCCGATAGCCATTCCGCTGGCGGTCTCACCCATGCCTGACCAATACCCGCCAGCAGCGCGGCAACACACGAGCCCATGTCGCCAATCAGCGGCGCATCAATCGCAACGTTGCTATCCGCTTCGGTGGGGGAAATATCAACTTGGATAAATTTTTGCGCGCCCCAAGCCTTGTGGTCTTCCCCGCCCCACGTTTTGCCTTTGCCGTGAGACAGAAGCCAATTCAGGCGTGCGCCTAACAGCATCACCACATCGGCCTCTGGCAACACAAACGACCGCGCCGCTGCGGCGGACTGCTCGTGAGTATCAGGTAAGAGTCCTTTTGCCATCGACATCGGCAGATACGGAATGCCCGTTTTCTCAATCAACGCACGGATGTCGGCGTCGGCTTGCGCATATGCCGCACCTTTGCCGAGCAAAATCAGCGGACGCTTGGCACCTTTCAATAGGTCGAGCGCACGCGCCACAGCATCGGGCGCTGGAATCTGCCGCGGCGCGGGATCAACCACCTTAATCAACGACTGTTTACCAGCCGCCGCGTTGATCGTTTGGGCAAATAATTTTGCCGGCAAATCGAGGTACACCCCGCCTGGTCGGCCCGACACGGCGGCACGAATTGCGCGCGCGACACCAATCCCAATATCCTCAGCATTAAGGATCCGAAACGCGGCTTTGCAGAGCGGCTTGGCAATCGCCAGCTGATCCATTTCCTCGTAGTCGCCCTGCTGCAAATCGACGATTTCGCGTTCGCTGGAACCCGAAATCAAAATCATTGGAAAGCAGTTTGTGGTCGCGTTTGACAGCGCCGTCAGCCCATTCAAAAATCCGGGTGCGGATACGGTAAGACACACGCCCGGCTTCTGCGTAATAAATCCGGCGATCGCAGCCGCATTGCCCGCGTTCTGCTCGTGTCGGAACGAGATAACGCGCATGCCCTCGGCCTGTGCCATCCGCGTCAAATCCGTAATGGGGATTCCGGGCAAGCCGTAAATCGTGTTGAGCCCGTTGAGCTTCAGGGCATCGATGACGAGATGAAACCCGTCAGTCGTTTGGTGGGGATCGTTGTTATTGGGGGTATGGTGGGAAATTGCCTCGGTAGTCATGCCGGACGCCTCGCTTGGTTTTTTTTAACTCACTGCCGCGTTAAAGCATTAGGCGTGCACAAGTTGTAGAGTTGGTTTGTTCGGTCGGAAGCGGACATACTGAGAGCACCGATGCTTCTGCATTGCCCGAGAATACCGTGCATCATAAAAATGACAAAATAATTGCGCCTTGACTACTGTCAATTGACACCGGAAAACTAGATGACCCAGCTCATTTCTCACACCCAGCGCGACGCAATTCGCAGCCAACTCGCCCGCAATATCGTGCTGCGAACGCTGAAACCGCGGGCCTTCACCGAACTTGAAAAATCCCTTTCCATCGCAGACTACAAGAAAGGCGATCTGCTGCTGGGGCAAGGTGAACATGATATGCATCAGTACTTCATTCTTGACGGCGTACTAAAGCGTGTGGTCTCAAACCAAGAGGGAAAAGAAATGATCCTTAGGTTCTCCTCAGAAGACGACATGGAAACAAGCTACGCTGCGTGGCGGCTTCGCACACCGACCCCCTATGCGATACGCGCCGTCACCAAAGCACGCGTGGCGATGTTGCCGATGGAAACGTGGGTGGAGTTCATTGAAGGTCATCCGACCATGAAGGGCGACTTTGAATACGAAGTCATGCACCTCATGTCAGAAGTCATGGCGCACACCATTACGCTGCATTTGCTCGACGCGCAGGGCCGTGTACAGCGGTTTTTGCGCAAACATCCGGAACTATATGAGCGTGTGCCGATGAAAGAACTCGCGGCACACCTCAACCTGTCGGCTGAGACACTTTCTCGGCTTAAACAAAAAGGCAAGATTCAGGCAATTCTTGCTCGTTAAAATCGCAAGATGCACTATCGACGGGCTATTTCGGCACGTTTTGCTTGTAATTACCCGTCAAATAAGGACTTTGCTAGAAAATACGCAGGGTTCAGTGTACTTTCTTGTGCGCGACAAAACCATGAATGCCCAGTGCGAGCAAACCAACGATCGCGTGACTAATAATCAGCGTAGGCATCTCTGCCCGCGAAACCACGCCCGCGATGTTTAATACCAAGCTCACCATGCCCGCCATAAAGACGATGCCGACCATTGCGCTAAAAAACGGCAACGTCATGGTTATCCCCTATTAAGAGTTCTATTAAGAAAACATAATTTAACGCATCACGATTCAACGCGCATCGACTGTCAACGTCAGCGCAACGACTGATGTAATGCCGCGGGCCGCGGGCAAACTAGCCGCGCACCCGCCGGATTACCGACGAAAGTGGTGCCCAAAAGAGCATCAGCAGTGCGATCGTTGTGATGCTCGCCACTAACGGGTTGCTGAAGAATATTGTGACGGTACCCTGCGACGCCAGCATGGATTGTCGGAATGCGTCCTCCGCTCTATCGCCTAGCACCAGCGCCAACACCAACGGCGCTAACGGGTAATCAAGCTTCTTAAAAACATATCCCATCACGCCGAAGATCACCATCAGCCAGACATCAAACATCGAGCTGTGCACGGTGAACGCGCCGATGGCGCAAATCACGAGAATGACCGGGGCGATGATCGAAAACGGTATCCGCAAAATGGCGGCGAAGAACGGCACCGTCGTCAAAACGACGATGAGTCCGGCGATGTTGCCAAGATACATCGAGGCGATGAGCCCCCAGACAAAGTCTTTTTTCTCTTCGAACAACATCGGTCCGGGTTGTAATCCCCAGACCAGCAAACCGCCTAGCAACACCGCGGCCGTGGGTGAGCCCGGAATCCCCAGCGTCAACATCGGCAGCAGTGCTGCGGTTCCGGCTGCGTGGGCAGCTGTTTCCGGCGCAATGACACCTTCGATCTCGCCCTTGCCAAAATTGGCACCGTTGGGCGAGAACTTCTTCGCCACGCCGTACCCCATAAACGACGCTGGTGTCGCGCCGCCCGGCGTAATGCCCATCCAGCAGCCGATCAACGACGAACGAAGTGACGTCTTCCAGTACTTCGGCAATTCTTTCCAAGTATCGAGCACAACCTTCATTTTCATCTTGCCCGTCATACCCTTGAAGTCGAGCCCATCTTCAATGGTGAGCAAGATCTCGCCAATGCCGAATAGACCGATGACGGCGATGAGAAAATCGAACCCTTTTAACAACTCGTTGAAGCCAAACGTTAGCCGCAACTGACCAGTCACCGTATCGAGGCCAACCGCAGCAAGCGCGAATCCCAACATCATCGCGGCGACTGTCTTCATCGGCGGCGACTTGGTCATTCCCACAAAACTACAAAACGTGAGGAGATAGACGGCAAAAAATTCCGGTGGTCCAAAGCGCAGCGCAAACTTCGCCACTAGCGGCGCAAGAAAGGTAATCATCAGAACCGCAATAAAAGCACCAACAAAAGACGAGGTAAACGCTGCCGTGAGCGCCTCCCCGGCTTTGCCTTGCTGTGCCATTGGATAGCCATCAAAGGTGGTCGCCACACTCCAAGGCTCACCAGGGATGTTGAACAGGATCGAGGTGATCGCACCGCCGAATAGCGCGCCCCAGTAAATACACGACAGCAAAATGATTGCGCTAACTTGACCGGCAGGCGTGTTGCCCATGGCAAACGTGAGCGGCAACAAAATCGCAACACCATTCGCGCCACCGAGACCGGGCAGCACGCCGATGAGAACGCCCAAGATAATCCCAACCATCATCAGGCCAAGATTCATCGGCGTTAGCGCAACCGAGAAACCATGCATCAGGCTGTTAAGTTCTTCCATATCGGCCCCTTGATTAATTGAGACCGAGCATCGCTTCAAGGGGGCCCTTGGGCAGCGGCACCTTGAACCAAATCTCGAACATCATGAAGAAAACGACGGGGACACCAACACTCACGCCAATCGCTTTCGTCCAGCCGTATTTGCCAAGCCAGCGCATGAATGCCGCGATAAAGATCGCCGATGCGACATAGATCCCGACACCTGGAACAGGGCCAACGCCACCAATCGCGGCCACATAGATAACAGTCGGGATCATCACCGACAGAATCATTTTCATCGAGGACCTGCTGACGAATGACTCGCCGCCATCCTGCTCGGATTTTTCGCGTAACGCGTTATAAAAATTGACGACGCTGGCGATACACAGAATTAGCCCGATGTAGAACGGGAAATAACCCGCCTCAGGGCCGTCGCTCCCCCATTTCGCGCCAAGCCGGTAGCTGTCCCAGATCACGACCGCACCAAACACGAAGATGACGACAGCGGTTACCGCGTCCACGACGCGGACCGATGCGGCAGATGTTTCGTTTGATTCTTGCTGGCTCACGCGGCAGTGCTCCATGAATGCGCAACACTAAAAAACTTGCCAACGCGAAACGCGTTAACAGCCCTGCGTCGCTTCGGTCATAAACGCAATCGCGCTAGCGACAACCCACATTGTCGCGCTAGCGCGGAAGGATTTACATGACCTACCTCTATTTTTCTTAATTATTTCTTTGCGAGGAAACCCGCTTCAGCCATAAGCGACTGATGGCGTTGTTCTTCCTTGGTCAGCCACTTGACGAAGTCATCACCCGTCAGTGTGGTCGCATCAAAGGCGCCTTTTTCCATAAACTCCTTCCAGTCGGGCGTCGCTTGAACCTTCTTGAATAAGTCGACGTAGAAGGCCACTTGCTCCTTGGTCACCCCTGCTGGCATAAAGATACCGCGCAACATCTGGTAGTCGACATTCATTCCCTGACTTTTACAGGTCGGAATGTCCGACCAAGACATCGTCGCCGTTACCTTGCTCTTGTACGGCATCACCTTGTCATCAAACACACAAAGCGGGCGTACTTTGCCGGCACGCCATTGCTCTACCGCCTCGATTGGGTTGTTGACTGTGGAATCGACATGTTTACCAACCAACTGCACGGCCACTTCACCACCGCCCTTGTACGGAATGTAGATAAATTTGTCGCCCGTGATTTTTTCGATCGCGACCGTGATGATCTGATCTTCTTGCTTGGATCCAGTGCCGCCCATTTTATATTTACTCGGGCCTGCCGCCTTGACCGCGGTGGTGTATTCCTTCGCGGTTTTGTATGGCGTTTCAGCATTCACCCACAACACGAACTGATCAAGCGCCAGCATTTGTACCGGCGTTAGGTCTTTCCAGTTGAAAGGCACGCCGGTAGCCATTGGCGTGGTGAACAGATTGGAAAGAGTGATGATGATTTTATGCGGATCTTTGGCCGCCCCTTTCACATCAAGGAAGCCTTCTGCACCCGCGCCACCGCTCTTGTTCACAACGATCAGCGATTGCTTCATGAGGTTGTGTTTTGTTACCACGCCCTGAATAAAGCGAGCCATTTGGTCTGCGCCGCCACCGGAACCGGCGGGCACGACGAACTCAACGGATTTGGTCGGCTCCCACGCGTGGGCAGGGCCAGCCAGACTTATCGCCATCGAGACGGCGATAGCAACGCCAGCGGCAATTGCTGTTTTGCGAATAGTTGAAAGGCGAATCGGTTTAGAAGCTGATTTGTACATGCTGATCTCCGAGAAGTAAGGTCCCTGTTAACAACTTTTTTTATGTTTACGTACTTGCTAAAACGTTGCGCGTCGTCGGCGCGCGCCTAATGCAGCGTGCAGCGTGCACCGTGCAACGAGCGTGCACTGTGCACCTAGCATCCTGTACCGAGCACACTCAAAAATCAAAACCGCCCACAAATCGTCCGTCGGCCTGTCGCCTGCTTATGACACCAACGTACTTTGTGCATTTTTGCGTCTAGCCAGCGCCTGGCCGATCATCACTACCGCCGCCGCCGCTGCGGCGGGCACGATGTAATGCATCCAGCCCGCGTTGGCATTGATCCACTCGGCATCGACTGGGTCCGTAATCGCCATTTCACCCGCCACAAAACCTAGCAGTGCGGCACCTAGCGTGATGATAATCGGAAACCGTTCCATGAGTTTCATCAGCAGGGTGCTGGCAAAGATAATCAACGGAATAGAAATCGCCAAACCCAACACCAGCAATGAAAGTCTAAATTCTGCCGGGGCTGCGTCAGCCGCCGCGGCAACTGCAATTACGTTATCTAAACTCATCACGAGATCCGCAATCAAGATTGTTTTAATCGCCGCGAGTAGGTTCGAATGGCCGGCAATGTTGGCGTCTTCATCTTCGGGAACGAGAAGTTTGATACCAATCCAGATCAACAGGCCAGCACCAACGATCTTGAGCCACGGGAACGCGAGAAGTTTGACGGCGAATACAGTCAATACGATCCGCATGATAATTGCCGCCCCCGACCCCCAGAAGATCGCCATTTTCTGCTGCCGCCCCTGAAGGCTGCGCGCAGCAAGCGCAATCACCACGGCGTTATCGCCAGAGAGGATGATGTTCACGCCGATAATCTTTAGCAGCGCCGTCAAAAAAAGCGGGTCTAGAAAGTCCATGATGAATTGTAGTCGATGCAAGTAGGTGGATGTGATGCAGAGATCATCAAAGCAAGGAGGAGGCGACAGTGCTGACCTAGCCAACGATCGCTGTGATTGCGCTGTGATACCGCTAATACTGCGCTGTGATTCTGCTGTATTGCGCTGTGATTGCGCTGCTGTTGCGCTGTTATTCCGCCGCTGTCGCGCCTTGTTTCAAACCATAATGCCATCAACGTAGGCCGCGCTCGTATTGAACGAACCGCTACAATAATACTCAATCATTATCCACCTCATCTCTTTGTTATTGTCTTCCATGCCGCTTGCAACATTTCCACTGTCGTTTTCGTCGCGCCATCGCGAACTTTGCCGGTGCGCAGCAAAATTAACGCGCGGCGTTTATTCCTCAATTTCAAATATCGTGTTCTACGCGGCGGCGGCGGCGTTGGCATTGACCTTTGGCAACATCGCGGCGGCCCGCGCGGTCGGCACCGTACCTGCCCCAGCAATAGTCGCCTTTGGCGCAGCCAAATCGACTGCCCCCCTTAGCACGCTCGAACGCGACTGGCTGAGCGCCCGCGCCGCGTTTGAGCGTCGAGACGTGACAGCGCTCGCGAACGCAAAAGACCTATTTAGCCAGCGCGGCGATTTTGTCCTCACCCAGTACGTTAAGTATTGGTGGATAAGCGCACAACTTGCACAAAGCGCGCAGTCAGCCAAGGCGCTGGAAGCGGAGATTGTGCGATTTGCTTCTGAAAATACTGATGCCCCCATCACTGACCAACTGCGCCGGGACTACTTGCGGGCCATCGGAAAACTAGCGGCTTGGACGCAGTTCGGGCAATTTCAAGCCACCTATACGGGAGACGATAACGAGGTCGCCTGTCAGCGACTACGCTACCGCTATCAGCTTGGCGGAGGCGAGCGTGCGGCGTCAATTGCTGACGCTAAAAACCTGCTGCTTGCCGCGAAGCCTGCTGCCGAGCCTTGTTACGATTTATTCGATAAGCTGGTCGTCGCCCAACAGGTTTCCGAAGACGAACTCTGGCGTCGCGCGCGACCACTGTTTGATGCTGGCCAACTTGCCGACGCGCGCCGAACCGTTGCATTGATGCCAAACGCCCGCGCCGGATTTGAGGCGTCCACCGCCGCCGCCAATCTTGATCCTCGTCACTTTCTGCTCAGGTCGACGCTAAGGCCTGAGGACCGCGCACAGGTAGAACTAACGCTATTCGCCATCACCCGATTGGCACGTACCAACGCCGAGGCCGCCGCAAATTGGGTAGAAACAAACGCGTCGCGATTTCCCAACGCCGCGTTGTCGCACGCTTGGGCGCAAATTGGCCTTCACGCATCGATGCAGCTGCAGCCCGAAGCACTTAAATGGTTCGCAAACGCGCGCGCGGCTGACAATCAATACGTACTGAGCGACCAACAAGCGGGATGGCTGGTGCGAGCCGCGCTGCGCGAAACCGCGATCAATCCCGCGCAGTGGGCGAATGTGCGGCGCACCATTCAGGAGATGTCAGAACTCGAACGCCGTGATCCGACGTGGCGCTATTGGCTGGCACGCTCGCTGGTAACTTCCACTAATGTTGCCGACATCGCCGCCGCCCGCCTGTTGCGCGAGACGCTTGCGCGAGAAAATCACTTTTACGCGGTGATGGCCGCTGAAGAACTCGGCCTGTCGATTAAGCCAAATTTCCAAGGCTTTAAGGTGACCGAAGAGGCCATCGCAAAACTCAACCAGCGGGGGTCCGTCAAACGGGCTTTTGCGCTTTATCGCTTAGCGGACTTAAAGCCTGAGGCGAAGGACTTACGCGGTGACGCGCTGCGCGAGTGGGTTGTTGCCATGCGTAATGCCGACGACGAGACACTTCTTGCCGGCGCAGAAATCGCTCGCCAGCAAGGTCTCCCCGACCGCGCCATTAACACCGCCGAACGTACTAAGACAGTGCACGACTTCGGCCAACGTTACCCGCTGCCGCACCGGGAGCCACTGCAGACGAATGCCGCTACGTTTGGACTCGATGAAGCATGGATCTACGGGCTCATCCGCCAAGAGAGCCGCTTCATGACGGAGGCACGCTCGAGCGTCGGCGCAATCGGTTTGATGCAGTTAATGCCGACGACGGCAAAATGGGCCGCCCAGCAAGTTGGCGTGAAGAATTACGCGGTGGACAAAGTCGCGGACGTTGATGTCAATTTATCGCTGGGCAGCTTTTACTTGAAACACGTGCTCGACGACCTTGGTCATCCAGTGCTCGCAACTGCTGCCTACAACGCCGGACCGGGCCGTGCACGTCGGTGGCGCGCAAATGTACCGCTTGAAGGCGCGATCTATGCCGAATCAATTCCGTTCAACGAGACTCGCGACTACGTTAAGAAAGTGATGCTCAATAAATGGTACTACGGGCATCGGATTTACGGTAAGTCCCCTTTGCTATCGGAACTGATGGGCGTCGTGCCAGCGAAGTCTAGTAAAACAGCTTCCAGCGCTGTGCCATCCACCCAACAACTCGCGGCAATTTCTCGCTAGAAAAGTCTGCAATTTCTTATGAAAAAAGTTCTGTTACTCGGCGGCAGCGGTTTCATCGGTAGCGCGATCGCCGAGGCCCTCACCAAACGCGGTGATTTTGTCACGGTACCAACGCGAGACCGGGAGCGTGCAAAACACTTATTGCTGCTGCCGACCTGCGATGTGGTGTCGGCCAATATCCGCGACCCAAACACGCTCGACAATCTTATCGACGCGCACGACGTGGTGATTAACCTCGTTGGCATCTTGCATGGCGACTTTGAGGCCGTCCACGTAAAGTTTCCCGCTTTGGTTGCCGAGGCTTGTGCGCGGCATCATGTTCAACGTCTGGTTCACATGAGCGCGATTGGTGCAGACATCGCAGGGCCAAGCGAGTATCTGCGTTCACGTGGACGCGGCGAAGCGGCCGTACAGGAAATTGCCAAACGTAGCGGCCTCGCCGTCACGGTGTTTCGCCCCTCAGTGGTTTACGGCGAAAAAGATAAATTTCTGAACATGTTCATGGGGCTGGTGAAGTTGTTTCCGGTCATCCCGCTCGGCTCGCCGGATGCGACGTTTCAAGTCGTATGGGTGCAAGACGTCGCGCGCGCGCTGACGATGGCAATCGACATGCCAGAAACCATCGGCAAGACCTACCCATTAGTCGGGCCGAAGGTCTACACCCTTCGGCAATTGATTGAATTTGTCATTCGAATTTCCGGCAGGCGGCGCATGGTGATTGGATTGGGTGCCTGGCTCTCTGCGCTGCAGGCTACCGTCTTTGAGTTCTTGCCGGGCAAGATAATGACCCGCGATAATGTTGCTTCGATGCAAATACCAAACACCTCAAGTGAACCATTCCCGGCCATATTTGGCCGCCCGGCCGTCATGGAGGACACCGTGTACGGCTATATGCACCAAGGCGGCATTGTTGGCATTAATGGCATTAGTGGCGTTAATGGCGTTGGCGGTGCTGGTGGAAGGGGCCGTTATCAACACTTCCGCGAGGGCATTGATGACGTTAAAACTCATGAAGCGGCAGATAAAAACGTCTAGCGGGAAACAAACATGCTCACGCTCGTGATCGGCAATAAAAACTACTCATCTTGGTCAATGCGGCCGTGGTTGATTCTGCGTGCGCTGGATATCCCGTTCAATGAGGTGATGCTCAAATTTCATTCGGCAGAATGGGATGCAAATATCGCGCATTACTCTCCCTCAAAACTCGTACCTGTGTTGTGGGACGGCGGAGGAACCCGCAAAGGGGACGGCGAAGGAACCCGCAAAGGGGACGGCGAAGGAACCCGCAAAGGGGACGGCGAAGGAACCCGCGAAGGGGACGGCGAAGTCGGTGGCGCAAACAGCATTTGCGTTTGGGAATCAAATGCGATTTATGAATATCTAGCGGAGCGGTTTCCCGATAAAAACGTGTGGCCAACAGATGCAAAGGCGCGGGCCTACGCCCGCGCGATTGTCGCCGAGATGCACGCTGGCTTTCGCCCGCTACGAACGTCGATGCCGATGAATATTCGCGCGAGATTCCCCGGTTTAGGTATGAACGACGACGTCGCCAAAAATATCGCCCGAATTGAGGCGCTCTGGCAGGAGGCACGCGTGCGTTTTGGTGTTCCCGCTGGCACCGGACCATTTTTATTCGGTAAATTCTCAGCAGCCGATGCCATGTTCGCTCCGGTGGTCATGCGCTTCATGACCTACTCCCCCAAACTGTCAGCCGCGGCCGAAGCGTATTGCGCCGCTGTGCGCGCACATGTGTCAGTGGCCGCGTGGGTAGCCGCTGCACTCGCTGAAACCGAATTCGTCGCGGAAGACGAACCATACGCCAGCAGCCACGCTAAAAAGTGAAACACCATACTGGTCGGTCATTTCCAATCAAAATAGCCTGAAATCGCCCGCCAGTAGGCGAGTTTTGGTCGAGATATGCCAATACCGTTCGCATCAAACGTCGGTGCACTGATTCCCGACATAATCAACCCATGAAAACCTATACCGTCGGCGGCGCTGTCCGCGATCAAATACTCGGACTTGCCGTCACCGATCGCGACTATGTCGTGGTCGGCATGACGCCGCACCAAATGATTGAAGCGGGCTTCAAGCCGGTGGGAGGCGACTTCCCGGTTTTTTTGCATCCCAAAACGCACGAGGAATATGCGTTAGCCCGCACTGAACGCAAGGTCGCCCCCGGTTATCAAGGATTTGTTTTTCACGCCGCACCCACCGTGACGCTCGAAGAAGATTTGCAACGTCGCGACCTCACCATCAACGCGATGGCCCGCGAGATGCACGCAAATACGCAAGGCCCGATCATCGACCCGTATGGCGGGCAGGCCGATCTCAATCATAAATTGCTGCGGCATGTGGGGGATGCGTTTCGCGAAGACCCGGTGCGAATACTGCGAACGGCGCGGTTTGCGGCGCGGTTTGCCACCTTGGGCTTTTCTGTGGCGAGTGAGACTACCGTCCTAATGCGCGAGATGGTCGATGCGGGCGAAGTCGACGCGCTAGTCGCCGAGCGCGTCTGGCAAGAACTTTCGCGCGGGCTGCTAGAAGCCACACCTTCCACCATGTTTCAGGTGCTGCGGGACTGCGGTGCGCTCGCCCGCATTGCGCCAGAAATTGATCGCCTATGGGGTGTACCGCAATCCAGCGCATCGCACCCTGAAATCGACACTGGCGTGCATGTGATGATGGTTATCGACTACGCCGCACAATCCAAGGCGAGCTTACCGGTACGTTTCGCCGCACTCACACACGACCTTGGTAAGGCCGTCACGCCTTCACAGTTCTTGCCCCGCCACCCCGGCCATGAGGCCAAAAGCGTCGAATTAATTGACAATCTCTGTGCACGCCTACGGGTGC
>JACMOJ010000333.1 GCA_014378085.1 Burkholderiales bacterium
GGAATTTCTGGTCGACACCGTGGAAGACCTCATCAACGAACGCGGCTCGGATGAAAAACTGTGGGGCTCGATGGTCAAGCCGACGATGCAGCGGCGCAGGCCGGGATTTAATGAGTCTTCGTACGGCTATCGCAGTTTCAAAGAACTAGTTGAAGATGCGGAGAAGCGAAAGCTGGTGTTGATTGTGCGGGATGAGAAGTCGGGGCAGTACACGATACGGTTGCCGGCAAGCAATTAGCTGCGCGCGAACACTGCGGCCCTGCGATCTAACGTCAAGTGCACAACCACCGCACAACCGATGTCATTTTGACTGCAGGGGAAATGACAATTTTTTAAGTACAGGAAGTACACCAACATAACTTGCGTACGCCACATCAGTTTGACGCGCGCCCGATTCCAAGTCTGCCGCCTATTTTACAAAGCTCAAGCACGGGCGCGGCTTGTGGGGCATAAGCGGCTGGAAAGACCCGTTGGTGCTAGCGTTTGGCTAATTTTCAAATTCTTTCCTACCCACTCAATGATAGGGGGCCACGCTTCATGGCAATATGCCCTCATTGCAACAAAGACGTCCCTTGGCTTTTTCGCCGGCCATTTGAAATGGCGGGATGCTCCGGTCAAATGTCCGAATTGCGGCAGCGTCGCTTTTCGAAACAGATCAGGTATGCCAGATCGAAACTTGATCGCAGGACTGATTGCGGGATTGATGTTACTTTGATGGCCGCCCCTCATATTTTTTACCAAATCGTGGTGGTCAATCTTTGCTCCGGTCTTGGTTCTTGTGATGATTTGCATTCCGCACGCGGTTATGGATAGCCGACGAGTTCTGCTACTAAGCAAGAGAATGCGTAATCCTGACGATAGGCCTCGGGGGGCCGCCTGGTTAAATAGTTGGCGTTGATCAACCGGATCGTTGATCTCGCGGGAGTGGCAGCCCGCAACCAAACGCCACACGTCCCGTTGATTCATTCAACAGGGCGTGGGTGCTGATGCGCGCGATGTACTGTTGCGCCACCGCGTGCGATGCCGCATACCGCCAATGCGGGTTGCTCAGTGCACACACCGCCTTGTCGCAAATACAAAACATTTGGTCGCGTCCATGGCCGGACTTCTCGTGGCCTTCTCCTATATTGGCTGCTCAAGTAATTGATTCAAAAAGAAACTTGTTGCATCGCAACATTTCGAGCTGAAATTATGAGCGATGCCGCAACCGACCACGGTTCCATAAAACGGAGTGTTCGCCATGCGTGTAATCCCCTCAGCGTTCAGTAAAGCAGTTGCCATAATATTTTTAATCGCAACGTTTGGTATCGCGCCCGCGTGGGCGGCCTGCCGGTCGGCAGAGACGGAACCGAACAATTCGGATACATCTGCCAACGCTGACGTCTGCTCCGGTGCCAGTATCAGCGGATCGATCAGTTCGGCTAGCGATTACGATTGGTACAAGCTGGTCGTTACGGCACCTGGCACCATCAGCATCAGCCTCTCGCATGCAAGCAACGCAGATTTCGACTGGTTTCTGTACCCCGCCACCGGCAGCTACATCGCGTTTGCCTCGACCACCAGCAATCCCGAGACCGGCAGCAAGGCCGTGACGGCGGCGGGCAACTACTTCGTGCGCGTGAAGCGCTATAGCGGCACTGGCAACTACACGATCAATATTACTGGTCCGCTGGCAGGCAGCAGCGGGCTTCCCGCACCGATATTCGGCGCGTTCACGCTGCCATCTAAAAACGTTGGCGATGCGCCATTCACGATCTCACCGCCAAGTTCCAATAGCAGCGGTGCGTTCAGCTACACCAGCAGCAACGCGTCCGTGGCCACGATATCGGGTGCGACACTCACTGTGATCGGTGCCGGATCTTCTACGATTACGGCGACTCAAGCAGCGGACGCCAGCCACTTGTCAGGCAGCACCGCCGCCATGTTTGCGGTTGGCGGCGGCGTAACGTGGCCATGCACCTTGCCTGCCGGTGTGAATCTGGGCAAGGTGGGAAGTACCACCGATAGTATCGCGACCCCCAGCGGCGGCACCGTGCTGATGGGTGGCGGCACTGACGTTGACGCCGCCATTCAATGGATGATCGGCAAGTCCGGCGGCGGCGATGTCGTGGTGTTGCGGTCCACCGGGACCAATGCTTACAACAGCTACATTTTTGGATTGGGCACCGTGAATTCGGTACAAACGCTGCTCATCAACACGACCGCCGAAGGTGACAACGCCTGCGTTGGCGAAACCATAAGGCGGGCCGAGATGGTATTTATTACTGGCGGCAACCAGCAAGACTACGTGAACTACTTCAAAGGCAAGGCGGTCGGTGCGGCGTTGAACTACCTGATCAACACGAAGCATGCGCCGATCGGCGGCACCAGTGCCGGCATGGCCATCGCGGGACAGTATTACCACCCCGGCGGCGCGCCCGATGACACTACCGTACTGCAGAATCCAACGGCAATTGCGATCGGCAACAATTTTCTCACCGAAAATCTGCTGGCCAATCTGGTCACGGATACACATTTCTCCCAGCGAAACCGGCAGGCACGATTGATGTCGTTTATGGCGAGCGCCATATATAACTTCGGTGTGACGTGGCAAAACGTGCGTGGCGCCGCCTGCGACGAAGCTACTGCGTATGCGCTGGATGCCAACGGATCAGGCCAAGTTTTTGGCACCAATTATTGCTTCTTTGCCAAAGCAACTGGCGCGCCTGAAATCCTCGCACCCGGCGCCGCGCTGACATGGAATCTTAACCGGGACGCACTCAACGTCTACCGAGTTCAAGGCACAGCTTCCGGTGCCAACACGTTCAACATAGGCACTTTCACAGGCACCGGTGGCACAACACAGTTCTGGTCGTCGGATCGGGGGACGCTTACAATTCGGTAACTTTTGCGATTTTTTATGCAGATCGCCATTTGGCGCGGCTCGCAGGCTAAAAAAGCCTGAAGAGCCGCGCCCGTTGGCTACTTTATATTTTTTCACTGTTCAGCAACCCTGCTCGCAAAATTTCCCAAAGAAAACAATTGACATAAAAAGAACGGTCGTACTATTATTCGTGTCATGTCATCGGCGCCGCTCGCAAAACCCACCAAAGGCGAAGAAACCCGCGCCCTGATTCTCGAAGCTGCCGTGCAGCACGCGGGCGTGCATGGCTTTGATGCGCTTACCATCGGCGTGCTGGCAGTACAGACCGGGCTTTCCAAAAGCGGGCTGTTCGCGCATTTTGGTTCCAAAGAAGA
>JACMOJ010000334.1 GCA_014378085.1 Burkholderiales bacterium
ACCGGCCCGTACAAATTTGCCGACTACGTGCCCAATCAACGCGTAGTGTTCAACGCCAACTATGGCTACTGGGGCGGCGAGGAGCCGTGGGACAAAATCACCTTCAAAATGCTGACCAACCCGGCAGCGCGCGTGGCTGCGCTGCTTTCTGGTGACGTGCAGATGATTGAAACGGTGCCTACCGCCGATATTGCCAAACTCTCGAAGGACAAGAATTACAATCTCGTCGATAAGGTTTCAAACCGCGTGATTTATGTGCATTTGAATCAAAGCACCGAAAAATCACCGCCGTTCGTTTTCGACAAAACAGGCAAGCCACTCGACAAAAATCCGTTCCGGGACGTGCGCGTAAGAAAAGCATTGTCTATGGCAATTAATCGTGATGCAATCGTTGACCGCGTGATGGAAAAGAAAGCCGTCGCGGCCGCACAACTGCTGCCGGATTTTTTCTATGGCACCAGCAAGAAATTGAAGCCTGCCAAATTTGATCCGGAAGGTGCTAAAAAACTGTTAGCCGAAGCTGGCTATCCGAATGGCTTTGCCATGACTCTGCATGGCCCGAACAATCGCTACATTAACGATGCCAACATTGTTCAGGCAATCGCACAGATGTATTCGCGTATCGGCATCGACGCCAAGGTTGAAACCATGCCATCGGCCGTCTACTTCACTCGCGCCACCAAACTGGAGTTTGGTTATATGGTGCTCGGTTGGGGCACCGAAAGTGGTGAGCAAGGCTCTGCAATGCGCTCGCTGTTGGCGACTTACGATCAGGCAAAGGGTATGGGCGTCACTAATCGTGGCCGCTACTCCAATCCTGCGTTCGACAAAGTCCTTTCCGAAGCGCTCGTCACCATGGACGACAAGAAGCGCGAAGCAATGATCCAGCAGGCGGCAGAAATGGTAATGGGCGATGTCGGCTTGATCCCATTACATTATGAAGTCAGTACCTGGGCGACGGCGAAGGGATTTAAATATACCGCACGCACCGATCAATACACGCTTGCGTCGGGCGTCAAGCCGTTGAAGTAACGCGGACCTATCATGCCAAACGGCGCGCCGAGGTGCGCCGTTTTCATTTGTCAGGTTTCACGTCTCGCTGTCGACAAAGACGCATAGAATTGAAGCGTAAGTCACGCAGAGTTGAACCTGAAAAACTCGCATGAGGGAAGCATGAAAAAAACAGTTGAACCAAAAACGCGCACGGCGAAACAATCATCAACACGCCCGGCGCAGATTACCGACCGCGCAGGATTGCCCGGCCAGGCGGTGCTGGTATTGCAAGGCGGTGGCGCCCTCGGTGCGTTTCAGGTCGGCGCTTACGAGGCCATGCACGAGGCCGGCATCGAACCCGATTGGGTGATCGGCACGTCAATCGGCGCAATCAATGGTGCGATCATCGCCGGAAATCCGCCGGAACAGCGCGTCGCACGCCTGCACGCCTTTTGGGAGGGTGTTCAGCAAACCAGTGGACATGGCGTTCCGGCGTTTCTGGCCGCGTTCGGCCAATCAATGGCAAACCTGACGACCATCACGCGTGGCGTCCCCAGCTTTTTTACACCCCGCAAACAAACGTTGCAGGGCGCGCATGCGCGTGTCGGCGTGGAAGAGGCATCCTATTACTCCACGGAGCCGCTGCGCGCCACGCTTACCGAACTGGTCGATCTCGATTACCTCAATGCACGGCACACGCGTTTGACCATCGGCGCGGTAAATGCCCGGACTGGCGAGATGCGTTACTTTGATAGCCGCGAAGAAACCATCTCAATTTCACACATCATGGCCTCGGGCGCATTGCCGCCCGCGTTTCCGGCGGTGCGCATCGATGGCGAGCCTTACTGGGACGGTGGAATCTTTTCCAATACACCAGTCGAAGCCGTGCTCGACGACCGACCGCGCCGCAACTCGGTCATCTTCACCACCAACCTGTGGAATCCCGATGGCCCTGAACCCGAAACGTTGTGGGAAGTAATGGGCCGCGAAAAAGACATCCAGTTTGCCAGCCGCACCAAAAGCCACATTACGCGGCAACAACAAATCCACCATTTGCGTCATATCATTCGCCAACTTGCGCGGCATGTGCCGGAAAAGGTGGCGAAATCGGCTGTCGTGAACGAGCTCGCGTCGTGGGGCTGCGGCACGATCATGCACGTGGTACCGCTCGTGGCACCGGCGCGGGATGGCGAAGACCAGCTCAAAGACATCGACTTCACGCCGAATGGAATCAGCACACGAATGCAGGCCGGCATTGCCGAAGGCAAACGTATCATCAAGGCCCGGCCCTGGACGCAGGCGGTAGACCCGATGCAGGGCGTCATCATTCATGGCGAGATTTAAAGGGGAACTTCTTCAAGTTCAAACACAAGTATGGGTGCGGCTCCGCGAACGAAAACGGCTGAAAAGGCGCGCCAGTGTTGGGGTTCATGCTGTTGCCGCGGTGGTGACCATTTCGTATCTGCATCCAGCGGGAATATCGGCCGCGGCACGTTTTGATAAGCCACGCGCGACAACATCGGTGTGGTGAGCCCCGGTACATCGACCTCGACAAAGCGGGCGTCTGAAAAAGTAAATCGAAAGCGGCGCGAAAATGCCCGCGCGATTTCACGATCACGGATCTCGCCTTTGCGATATCGATGCCGAACACCTCGAACATCGCCGTGCCTTTGCATTGCTGGCGCACACTCACCAACACTTGAGTACCGGCACCCCGCAATAACGCCAACGGCCCCAGCGTAATGCGGTGACCGGCAGCAATACTGCGCACCGCCAATGTTGCCGTCGTGTGGGCTTTCCGCGATCGCGTCGGCTTCGAACTCGCCGGATAACGGATGGGCCTCATTGCGGTTAAATTGCGTGCGGAAATTCGCGCCAACGCCCAAGCGATGTGCTTCTTCCGCCAGCGCCGGATCGA
>JACMOJ010000335.1 GCA_014378085.1 Burkholderiales bacterium
CGCCGCGCCGATGATCAACACGGCCGCTTTCTTTTGCTCGCGCAACGAGTGGCGGGTGATCAGCGTGGAGGTCGCCTCCGCATCGTCCTGCGCACCAATCACTGCGGTGATGGCTTCGTTCAACTGTTGTCCCGCCACCGGTTGGCGAAGGTAGGCGCTGATGCCGTTCTCCCGACAGGTAATCGCGTCGCCGGGTTTGCCGTCCGCCGCAAGCATGATGATGGCGGTTTGTTTGAGCTTTGGATGATGCTTGATACGAAACGCGAGCAAAAATCCATCCTGCGTGGTTAGCTGGTCGGAGGTGATGACGAGCGGAATCGGATTCTCTTCGTTGGCCATTCGCGTTAGCAACTGCAAGGCGACATTGGCGTTATCGGCTTCGCGTGGCGCCATGCGCCAACTTTTTGCCATCTCCGCGAGTTGGCTGCGCTCCTCTGTGTTCTCGCTGACAATCAGCACCGGCACGCCGGTCAGTGTCACGAAGGTCGGCCTGGCTTTGGCGGGTTTGGTTTTCTCGAACGGGAAAGCCGCCGTGAACTGAAACGTGGTGCCGAGTTTGCGTTCTTGAATATCCAGTTTGTTCTCTGTCGAGCTCTCGCTGGATTTTTGCGCGAGTGCGCGAATGATTTGCCGCGCGATTGCTAATTGCATGGCGGTGGCGGCGGGCAACTGCTTTGGTTTGGCCATACCCGGCCGGATTAATTGCTCAACCGTGAACGATAGGTGAATTTGCTGCTCGGCCAAATATTCGGGTGCAATGGCAAGCGTAATCTCAGTCGGCCGCTCGACGGGTCCATCGGCGGACGCGCCGGTGGATTTATCGCTGACGTCATTGGCTAGCGCGTCCACATGGGGCGCGGACTCGATTGCGTAGTCGATTAAATTACGCAGTACGAGCATCAACTTTGCCGCGTCGCCGATGAGTTCATCGGGCACATCTTGTTCAATGCGTAATTTTAGCTGCACATGGCGCTGCGCCGATTTTTCGGCGGTGCCGACAATCATCGTTGCGAGCTGTTCGCGGAGATTGAACGGCGCAATCTCCATATTTATCAGCCCGCCCTCAATGCGTTGGAAATCCAGCAATCCGGCGACCGCATCAACGGCGCTGCGTGTTGCCAGCGCCACGCGCCGCAGTTCAATTAAGATTTGCCCCGGCGTTTCTAATTGCTCGGATCGATGCACCGCCGATCCCGCAGCATCAAATGCAATGCCAAGCTCCCGCACAATGCTGCCGATCAGCGTCATCTGGCTGGCGATCATGCCATCGGGCGCGGATTCAGCTGTTCTGGCGGCATGCGGTGTAGTTTGGTGAAACAAATGCAGTCGCCCGGCAATGCCCGATTCGCCGTCAACAGCCAGTGATGCTTGTAGGATGCTCTCGCCGGAGGCAAGCGGAAAAGTAAGTTCGTCGCGTTGGTTGCTGCCGGTCAGAACATCGAGTGGAAAATAGAGTGGCCCGATGCGCTTCTCAGTTGCCTTGGAGGCCGCTTCAAACAGCGCCGCACAACTGGTGCCCACCAGTGATTGTGGTGCCTCGCTAATTTCGAACAAGCGGCAGAATGCGTCGTTCAACATTTCGACGCTGCCATCCGCGCTTTCGACGACACATGCATCGCTGACGTTTTCAACCAAATCGAGTAGGTGGGTGCCCTGCACGTTAGCCGCCGCTTCACTGGCTTTCTCAAGCGACAGGTCGCGCAGCCACAGCCCCACGCTGACCGGTTTGCCGTTGACGTTGTTGGTGGCGCCAAGTTTGGCTTCCATTGGCAGCACGTCGTTAGCCGCGCTACTCACCGCCACACCCGCCGCCACACCCGCTGCCACACCCGCCGCCGCACCCGCTGCCACAATCCCCAACTCCATCCGATGTGAGCCGATCTTGCCGTCAGCGATACGTTTGAATGCCTGTTCAAACCGCGCCCGGTCACGGCTCGCAACGATGCGCGAAAATTCCCAGTTGTCGACGATGTCGAGTGCGTCGGTTGCCTTGGTGGCGTCTCCGGCTTCCCCGGCCTCGCCGGCCATGGTGCGGGCGGCCGCGGTAGCGGCGATGACTTTGCCGTCGAGGCTAAGCTCGAATATGGCTTCGCCTAACGCATTGAGGAGGTTGGCAGGATTGTTCATTTTGCTGCGATGAAGTGCCGACTGATGGGCCCATCCGCCGGCGCCGACGATACCCGCGGCAACAACGTCTTCGCAATCGTCTTACCCAATTCAACCCCCCACTGGTCAAAGCTGTTTAGGTGCCACATCACACCCTGCGCAAACACTTTATGTTCGTACAGGGCGATGAGCGCGCCAAGATGAAAGGCGTCGAGTCGTTCGAGCTCAATCACGGCGACCGGTCGTCCGCCCGCATGCACGCGATAGAGCGGCAAGTTGTCGTCGTGGTTGCCAAACCAGAATGCGTCGGCCTGCGCAAACGCATTTGCGAGTAAACGTTCATGCTTCGACGCCGAGCGTCCTTCGCGTTCCCGCACGATGATGATGTCGCTCGAAATAATATCGGTGCCCTGATGCAGCAGCTGGTGAAACGAGTGCTGCCCGTTGGTGCCGGCTTCGCCAAAGATTACCGGGCAGGTCGCATAGTCGATGCGGTTGCCATCCAGATCTACGGATTTTCCGTTGGACTCCATTTCCAGCTGCTGCAAATGTTTAGGCAACAACGCGAGCCGTTGGGCATACGGCAGCACCGCGTGCGACGCGATGCCTTTGAAGTTGCGGTTCCACACCCCGTAGGCTGCCAGCAACATCGGCAGATTGCTGATGAAGGGCGCGGTGGCGAAGTGTTGATCCATGGCGGCCGCCCCGTCCAGCATCGCGCGGAAGTTGGCGAAGCCTGTGGCAAGGGCGATGGGTAAACCGACGGCCGACCACATCGAAAAACGGCCGCCAACACCAACGGGAAAGGTGAACGTTGCGGCGAGCAGATAACCTTGCCGCTGTGCTTGCTCAGGCGCTGCGGTGATGGCCGCGAATTGGGCGGGGAACGCGCCTGCTCCCGCTCCGGCCTCCAGCCACGCCCGCGCCGCGGCGGCGTTGATGGTGGTTTCTTCGGTGGTGAAGGTTTTGGAGATGACCACCACCAATGTGGTGAGCGGCAAGAGGGGGGCGGTGAGGTCATCAAACGCAGCACCGTCAATATTGCTCAAAAAATGGATGCGCGGGCCATCGGCAAAACGCGTCAATGCGCGCACCGCCAGTTCCGGGCCCAATGCCGATCCGCCAATACCGATCACCAGCACGTCGGTGTAGCGATGATCGGCCAAACTTCTCGCCTCAGCGTGGCCGACTCTTATCGCTTCCACCCATTTTTTCACTTTCTCCAGCGGCTCGCGGATGTCTTCTGGTAGCGTGCCGCGTTCAGGCGGCTGTCGCAGTAATGTGTGCAGCACCGGGCGCTGCTCGGTTACATTCATGACCCTGCCCGCCACCAGCGCCGCCGACTTCTCGGCGAGTCCTATCGCTGCGGCAAATTCACCGAAGCTGGCAAGCGCGTCGGTGGTGAGGGATTGGCGAGTGAAATCGAGCGAAATTCCGCACGCGGAAACCAAGTCCGACCGTGTAGGCGGCAGCGCTTCAGTGGCCTTTGGCGAGCGCGATTGTTGCGAATCTGCCAAAGCCTGTAACGTTCGCCAAGCCGTGGTGTTTTGCGGTCGTGTCATGTGCATTCAAAGCGGTTGGAGGTTTGCGACCATTATAGAGACCGCCGCCGCGGACTGGCATGACAAACGACTTGCATGGAAGGCTCGGCGATGTCAGCTAAAATTTTTCCTATGACGATTTCCCCGACTCCCACTCCACCGCTTCTCGAACACACGCCACGCGGCCTTTACTGTGCGGCGGGGGATTTTTACGTTGATCCATGGCGGCCGGTAGCGCGAGCTGTTATTACCCATGCGCATAGTGATCACGCCCGACCCGGCCACGAGGCATATTTGGCCACACCGGAGGCCATCGGGGTGCTGCGGACGCGGCTTGGCGCGCGGGCGGTGATTGACACCTTGCCCTACCGGCAGTCAGTGCACATGAATGGGGTGGAGGTGTCGTTCCACCCAGCCGGGCATGTACTGGGCAGCGCGCAGGTGCGCATTCAATATCGCGGCGAGGTGTGGGTGGTGTCAGGTGACTACAAACTGGACCCCGATCCGACCTGTGCGGCGTATACCCCAGTCCGCTGTGACACGTTCGTGACTGAATCGACGTTTGGTTTGCCGATTTACCGCTGGCGCGCTGCCGGGCAGATGTTTGGCGAGGTCAATGGGTGGTGGGCCGGAAACGCGGCTGCCGGGCGGGCGAGCGTGCTCTATGCGTATGCGTTTGGCAAGTCGCAGCGGATTCTGGCGAGTATTGATGCCACCATTGGGCCGGTGATCTGTCACGGTGCGGTTGAGTTGCTCAACCGCGCCTACCGCGACGCTGGGGTATTACTGCCCAACACGATGATGGTGACCGATGCAATGGTGACCGATGCGCCTAGCGGCTTTGATTTCTCGCGTGCGCTCATCATTGCACCGCCGTCAGCGGCCAGTTCGCCGTGGTTGAAGCGATTTGGTGCGTTTTCAGATGCGTTTGCCTCCGGCTGGATGGCGGTGCGCGGTGCCCGTAAGCAGCGTGGTGTGGACCGCGGGTTTGTGATTTCGGACCATGCTGATTGGCACAGTTTGCACACGGCAATTCGCGAGAGTGGTGCTTCACGCGTGCTGGTTACCCATGGAAGCGTGGCGGTGATGGTGCGTTATCTGCGCGAGCAAGGTCTGGAGGCAGATGTGCTGGAGACTGAATTTGAAGGTGAGGGTGGGGCTGAAATTGTGGCGGAGATCGCGCCTGAGATCGCGTCTGAGATCGCGCCTGAGATCGCGGAACCCAATGTTGGCGAAGCGCAGTCGTGAAAGCCTTCGCCAACCTCTATGTGGCGCTCGACGGTAGTACGAGTACCAACGATAAAGTCGCGGCGTTAGTCGCGTACTTTCGCGCCGCGAATACCAACGACGCGGCCTGGGCGGTGTACTTTCTTACTGGCAACCGACCAAAACAAGCGGTGCCGAGTAAACGGCTACACCAGCTGGCCGCCGAGGTTGCCGGATTATCCGAGTGGTTATTTGCGGAGTGTTATGACCAAGTCGGCGACCTCGCCGAAATGATCGCGATGATTCTGCCGCCGCCCACCAACCGAAGCTTGTTGGGTTTGCATGTCTGGGTCACCGAGCGGCTGTTGGCGTTACGTTCACTCGATGAGGCCACACAACGCGCGGCGCTCATTCAATATTGGAATGAGCTCGACGGCACCGAACGGTTTGTGTTCAACAAACTCATCACCGGTGGTTTTCGTGTCGGTGTATCAACGCTATTAGTGGTGCGTGCGCTCGCGGTGGTGTCCGGGGTGGACAGCAAGGTAATTTCGCACCGGCTGTCGGGGATTTGGCAGCCGAGCGCCACAAGTTACGAGGCGTTAGTCGCACCCGGTTCCAACGAGTTTGATGTGAGCCAACCCTACCCGTTTTTCCTCGCGCACCCCTTGCAGGATGCTCCAGACACCTTGGGCAACGTGCACGATTGGCAAGCCGAGTGGAAGTGGGATGGTATTCGCGGCCAGCTCATCAAACGGCAGGGACAGATTTTTTTGTGGTCGCGCGGTGATGAGCTAGTGTCGGAGCAGTTCCCGGAAATCATCTCCGCAGCCGGACGTCTGTCGGACGTGGTGCTCGACGGTGAAATTCTGGCGATGCGTGATGGCAAGGTGCTGCCATTTGCCGCATTGCAGAAGCGCTTGGGGCGAAAAAATCCCGGCAAAAAAGTTTTATCAGATACGCCCGTCGTGTTTGTTGCCTATGATCTGTTGGAGGTCGCGGGCGAGGATTGGCGACAGCGTCCGTTGCACGAACGTCGTACCAAGCTGCATGAAGTGGTTTATTGCATGGTGCTGGGTGCGGACGAGCGCCACGTAATTCAGCTCTCCGACATTGTGCGTGCGCCGTCGTGGGCAACACTCGCGCTGGCGCGAGATCAATCGCGACAAAACGGCACAGAAGGACTAATGCTAAAGCGTCGCGACTCGGCCTATGGCGTCGGGCGAGTTGCTGGCAAGAGTGGACAGGGTGGTGAGCAGGGGGGGCAAGGAAATGACTGGTGGAAATGGAAAGTCGATCCCTTCACCATTGATTGTGTGTTGATGTATGCCCAACGCGGCCACGGCAAACGCGCCAACCTTTATACCGACTACACCTTCGGAATTTGGAAGACCAATAGCGACGGGCATCTTGAGCCAGAAATGCCGGAAAATGCTCGCCAATTGGTCACTTTCGCTAAAGCATATTCAGGTTTGACGGACAAGGAAATTCGACTTGTTGACGCGTTTATTCGAAAGAACACGCTGGAAAAATTCGGCCCAGTGAGGACCGTGAAACCAGAGATGGTATTTGAACTAGCCTTTGAAGGCATTCAATATTCAAAACGCCACAAGTCAGGATTTGCGGTGCGTTTTCCGCGCATTGCGCGCATCCGGACCGACAAAAAAATCGAGGACGCCGACACGGTTGAAACGATTGCAAAAATGCTGCTGCAACAATAGCGCGGCTCTGCCTAGCCGCGCCTAGCCGCACAGCATAGCTTCACCCGCGCCATGGTTCCCTATATCCGATGTTGCCAGCGCGACCTCTGCGCGGCATGGTTCCGTATGTCTGATGTTGCCAGCGCGACCTCTGCGCACCATCGTTTCCTATGTCGGCGAATACGTACGATGTCGCACACCAAAAGCATCCTACTACTTATGCGTCGCCGAACATATGCAATGCGTTTTTGTTTCAGGTATGGCGGCAGCAACTTCGGTTTGTCTTCAGCACGTCCTCGCAGTTGACGCAGACGTGACGCAATCTCGCGACGAGGTTATTCATGCCACGACGGCGCGAGTGTTTCGCCAATCAGTTGCTTGCTGCAGTCCCGCCGACAGTTCGCGGCAACTCGGCAATTATTAATGGCCCGGCGCTAGAGGCCGTGGCTTGCGCTTGTTACAAACATGCGTCCGGTCACGAGTGAGCTGATGTTGAGCACAATGCCAATGGTTTTGATTGACGCTAGTCCGCCCGCGGATGTGCGGAAAATCTGCTGTCGCAACCGTGCCTTGGTGTAAGGACGCTGTGCAAATGC
>JACMOJ010000336.1 GCA_014378085.1 Burkholderiales bacterium
AATCTGCCGGATGAAAGATGCTGTTTCCACATCCGGCGACGAAGGCGGCAAACATCAAGCCGTGAAAGTTCGGCGCAACCGAGACCAACACACCCGAAAGTGTAAGCAAGCCAATACCCGCAAACAGTACCCGGTCTGCGCCATATCGATCCACCCAAACGCCCGCAATGGCTTGGCCGACACTCGATACCACAAAAAAAATTGTCATCAGGGTGCCAACACTCGCATACCCGAGCCCAAATTCCGTCATAAAGAATGGGAACAAGGGCGGAAGCATCAGGTGGAAAAAATGCGATGTCCCGTGAGCAAAACCAACCAGCGAAATAATCGTCGCATCGGACCTTAACGTGGCCCTACTCGGAAGGCTCGGTGCTGTGGCTGACGGCGAGGCTGACGGCGAGGCTGACATTTGGCGTTCCGCCACCGCGAGCGTAACCAAGCACGGTACCGGTCGGGATGGTGAATTGAACACAAATTATAGAGGCATGTTCAATTACGAAGCGTCGCACTGGTAGTTGTGGCACCGCGCATCGTTCCTTTTGGCACAGCGCAGCGTTTCTTTTGGTACAGCGAAGCGCTCTCGTTGTAACGAAGGCTTGACTATAATTGCGAATATGATCAAACGTCTAACCAAGCTTGGCCCGATCGTGCGATGCGTCTTTATCGTTGCAATGCTGCTCAACGGCGCACATGCTGGGGTGGTAGTTGCGTCGAATCAGACGCAGCCGCTAGCGGAAGCTGCCGCATCGGCGCCCGTCAATCTGGTCATGCAGGCGTTTGCACTGATCGGGACCAAATACAAACTGGGCGGTAGCTCGACCGAAACAGGATTCGATTGCTCGGGGTTTATTCGGCACCTGTACAGCCCCGTGCTGGACTTTGCGCTGCCACGCACATCGTTTGAAATGAGCCGCCTCGGCACAAAGGTAGACCACCACGCACTGATGCCCGGCGACCTAGTGTTTTTCAACACGTTGAAACGTTCGTTTTCTCATGTCGGTATCTACATCGGTGAAGATCGATTCATCCACTCGCCGTCTAAGGGTCGAGCCGTCGAGATCGTCGATATGCGTGAACAGTACTGGCAAAAACGCTTCAATGGTGCGCGCCGCTTGTTTGCGGAATCACCTGCAACGCTAATGGGCCCTGAGTGGCCGCCGGAGTCAACTACGGTTTCGACCGGCCAATAAAAAACGCCGCATTCTATGAACGCGGCGTTTTAACGTTTCTTGCTGCCGAGCGACGGCGTTTCTTGCTACAGAGCAGCGGCGCTGGCAGCGACTACTCGCCGAACATGCGTTGCTTCAATTCGCGACGCTCCTGTGCCTCAATACTCAACGTCGCGGTTGGCCTTGCCAATAATCTTGGGATCCCGATTGGCTCGCCGGTTTCTTCGCAGTAGCCGTAGTCACCTTCATTGATGCGGACAATCGACGCTTCAACCTTTTTCAAAAGCTTACGCTCACGGTCGCGCGCGCGAAGCTCCAAGGCATGCTCTTCTTCCAGTGTTGCGCGGTCAGCCGGGTCGGGCACGATGGCAAGTTCGCGAAGGTGCTCGGTGGTCTGGCCCGCATTTTCACGCAGCTGTGATTGTAGTTCCATCAAGCGTTGCTTAAAAAACGCCCGCTGTTCCTTGGACATGTATTTGTCCTTCGGCTGCTTGAGGATTTCCGCTTCGGACAAATGGCCCTCTACACCAACCGTCTTCGGATTAAACGGCAACACGTTGCTCGTGTGCGCCTTGACTGTGAGCGACTTAGGGAGCGCGCGCAGTGGGGCAGTCGTAGTGACTGTTGGTGTCGATGGCGCGTTGGCGACTAAATTTGGGCGAGACGAATTTTTGCCGACAGGGGTCTTTGGCTTCTCCAATGACGCGGGCACAGATATCGGCGCTTTCCCAGACTTGACAAGGGGTTTAGCGGCAACCACTGGAGGCGGGGCGACCTTGGTGGTAGATTTTGCAGCGGGCTTTGGCGGTGCAGATTTTGTCGTGGTGCTTTTTAATGTCACTTTTGGTGGTGCTTTTAAGAGTTTAGAGGGTGTCGGTTTAAGCGGCGCTTTGGTGGGCGCTTTAGCGGGCGCTTTGGTGGCCGCTTTGGTGGCAGCTTTGGTGGCCACTTTAGAAGGTGCTTTGGTAGTCGCTTTTGGCGCCGGCTTTCCCTTCACGCCTTTGGCGACGGCCTTGACAGCTTTCGCCAGCACTTTTGGCGCGGCCTTCGCCTTCTTCATCAGCTTTATCGGCTTCGGTTGCTTTTTCTTTGCTGCGGCTTTGGCGCTCTTGGCCTTCACGATCGTCTTTGGCTGGGCCGATTTTGCCTTCGTAACAACCTTGCCCTTCGCAACCGGTTTAGCGGGTGCTTTTTTCTTGACAACCTTGATTGCCTTGGTGACCTTTATCGATTTCCTGTCTACCTTACCTTTGGTCGCCGTCTTGGCTTTTTTTGCAGTGGCCAACTTGATCTCCTCAGCTGTTTTTCTTCTTTGTTTGCTACCAGCTGTCGCTGGCAGCGGAATTCAACGGAATTGCGAAAACGCGTAAGTCTACTGAAACTATAGGCCAAAAACAACGAATCGTTCGCTTATTCCAATTGCTTGAAAGATACGCATTTTGGGTTAGCGCGGTTGCACCGGGCGGCGACTGACCAAAGTGTCTGGAACACCGCGTCAACAGTCGCGATTGACCGCAAACCGAACAGCTAACAGGAAATCGGGCAACAGCACAATCGCAATCTGCTGCCCAATAGACGGTTTGGCTCAATAGCCTACCCTTCGGGCCCCTTCAAATGGCCTTCTCTTCACTCGGTCGTGTAAACCAACTTGCGATGATGGCAATCGTCAAAATTGCGCCGACCACGCCAAGTGACACAAACACGGGGATCTTGAACCAATCTACGATCAACATCTTGGTGCCGACAAATACCAACACCAGCGCGAGCCCGTAGGACAGCAAATGGAAGCGATTGGCGAGGTCCGCCAACAGAAAATACAACGCCCGCAGGCCGAGGATCGCAAAGATGTTGGATGTCATCACAATGAACGGATCCTCCGTAATGGCAAAAATTGCGGGAATGGAGTCGACCGCGAACACAATATCGGTGATGCCGATCATCACCACGACCACAAACAAAGGCGTGAAGTAACGCACCCCGTCTTGAATAATGGAAAATTTCTCGCCGTAAAAGCTGTCGGTTAGCTTGACGTGCTTGCGGATGAACTTCAGCAGCGGATTTTGGTTCAGGTCAGGTTTGGAATCCGCGAAAATCAGCATCTTCACGCCCGTGGCGAGCAAGAATGCACCGAAGACATATAGGATCCAGTGGAACTTCGCGACGAGCCAAGCACCGATCAGAATCATGATCACGCGCAGAATAATCGCGCCAATGACGCCGATCACGAGCGCCCGCCGTTGCTGTTCGGCAGGGACGGCGAAAAACGTGAATATCATGAGGAAGACAAAAATATTGTCCACCGAAAGTGATTTTTCGATCAAGTATCCGGTGAGAAATTCCGTTGTCTTTAGATTCGCCAATTCCCGTGTAAATGCGCCATCGAGATAGACCCATAGCAAGCCGGCAAATACGAAGGACAGGCAGATCCACAGAATTGACCAGCCAAGCGCTTCCTTAACAGTGACTTTCTGCCCCACCTTCTTATCGAGTACAACTAGATCGATTGCAAGCGCAATCACCACAAACAGCGCAAATCCGGACCACATCCAGACGTTGCCAATCGTTTCAAACATGAAGCTCCCCTTGTTTAGATTGAGTAAATGCCGATGACGGTGCGCCACCTAGACCCTGCCTAGCCCGCGTTAGCGCGCCAGACCACGTCGCATCCACAATAAAAATCCTGCGAGAGCGGGATCCTTTGCGGCGTCGACTGCGACGTGCAAAGGTCTCGTCCATGCCTGAAAACATCAGGCACTGTCCGCACCGGAGTCAAGAGTGACTCGTATTGACGATGCGGGCAATCCGGCTGCCAACCACAGCGGCCGAAACGAACTACTCCCCTTTGAAGTTGCTTTACGCCGCAAAAGTATCTCTAGCTTGCAACGTATTGCGAGCTAGAGACCTGACGTACTGAGGAAAGTTCAACAAGCCTAATGAATTTTTACGGCATTGTGTTTGCGTCACAGCCTTTGCCCCTAACTCACAGTCAGTGACACTCAATGACTGTGACGCAGTCCAACCATTTCCAACGATTGACCGAAACAAGAATCATTCTTGTTAAAATATTGGCTGGACTTGCCCTGAAAGCCCCACAACCTTGAAGCCCCACAACCTTCAAGTCCCACAACCTTCAAGTCCCAAAACATCGCAGACTGACAACCTGAGCACCCAACAAAAAAACCAAGCGCCCGCTAGCCATAGCATCGACAACACAGGCAAACACAACGTGGTTCCACTAGCGACATCCCGATCAAGCGCCATTGCAGCCGCAAACAGTGGCTGGAGCACCCTGTGGCTCGCCGTCATCGTCGCGATTGCCTTGTTCCTGCCGATTGCAGGCGTGATGACAAGCGCTTTCGAAGCCGATCAAGGCGCTTGGGCGCACATTCGTTCCACCACATTGCCCGACCTGTCAAGCAACTCCGCCTTGCTGCTTATCCTCGTCGGTGTCGGTGCTGCATCAATGGGGACCGCGACCGCGTGGTTGACCGCCAGATACGATTGGTGGGGTCGAAGGACACTCGAATGGATGCTGGTGCTGCCGCTCGCCATGCCAGCCTACGTCATGGCCTACACCTATACCGACCTATTGCAATATGCAGGACCAGTCCAAAGTCTGCTGCGCGACGCCTTCGGCTGGCAATCAAAACGCGACTATTGGTTTTTCGATATCCGCTCTGTTGGCGGCGCGGCGGTTATGTTGGCGTGTGCGCTCTATCCCTACGTTTATCTATTAGCACGTGTCGCATTTTTAGAGCGCTCGACGTCGTTCATTGAAGTCGGCCGAACGTTTGGCTATGGACGATGGGCAATGTTATTCCGTGTGACTCTGCCCCTTGCCCGCCCGGCAATCGTTGCCGGTACTGCCCTGGTAATGATGGAGACGTTGGCTGACTACGGGACCGTCTCCTACTTTGGCGTCAACACCTTCACTACCGGCATTTTTAATGCGTGGTTCGCCCAGGGAGATCGTATCGCGGCGGCGAAACTAGCAAGCATGTTGCTGGTCTTCGTTGCCATAGTACTACTGATGGAGAACTGGGCGCGGCGCCGAGCACGTTTTGCCGATTCCGGGTCGCGTCCGCCGCTGCGTACTCACCTTTCGAGGCGGGCGGGACTCGCCGCACTTGCTACCTGCTTGTTACCGCTGCTGGTTGGCTTCGTGCTGCCCGTATTACTACTTTTTCGTCTCGCTTTCAGCCAGCTAGATTTGCGTAATGCGGCCGCTAGCGAAGGTCTTGCCTCGATGTTTAATTTCGGAGATTCTATAAGGCTGGCGTGGAATAGCTTTTCCATCGCTCTCATCACAGCGGCGATTGCGGTGCTACTTGGCCTGTTGCTCGCCTACGCGAATCGCCGCGCTCCAAGCGTTGCGATGACGGCGGCCAATCGCGCCGCGGGCCTAGGCTACGCCATTCCTGGAACGGTGATTGCGGTCGGCGTCTTGATCCCGATAACAGCCGTTGACCATCGGCTCGCCGACACGATCAGCGCCATGTTAGGACGCGACGTCGGGCTGATTCTCACCGGTGGCTTCAGCGTGCTTATTTACGCCTATCTGATCCGCTTCCTTGCCATTAGCCTGCAAACCTGCGAGGCGGGATTTGCCAAAATAACGCCGAATATGGACTCGGCGGCGCGTTCGCTTGGCGCGAGTGATCAAGAGGTGGTGCGTCGCGTACACATGCCGTTGCTTCGCACCAGCCTCATCACGGCAGGGTTACTCGTATTTGTTGACGTCATGAAAGAATTGCCGGCAACACTGGTGATGCGTCCGTTTAATTTCGACACACTTGCGGTGCGAACCTACACGCTTGCCAAAGATGAGCGACTAGCCGAGGCATCTGTTGTGGCGTTGGCCATTGTGCTGGTCGGATTGATGCCTGTCGTGGTTGCCTCACGCGCCATCACGGGCCAATCTCCCCCACCAAAGCCCCAACCAAACTGAACCCAGCCTACAGGAAGTCTAGGCCAAGCCGCGAATAGTGGCGAGCGGTGGCGAATCAACCGCCTTACGTGTTCCAATCAGCCCTGCCACTGCGATGCCGAGCCCGCCGCCAAGCACACCGATCACCGGAATCCACCAGTTAATAACATACGGTACGCTCAACACCCGCTCTGATAACACCGCGGCGAGCGACATTGCGCCAACACTCGCAATGAGCCCGGCCATTAATCCAATTGCCAAGAATTCAGCCAACTGAAGAATCACCATTTGGCGACGATTCGCGCCCAGCGTACGCATCACCGCAGCATCAAACACACGCTCGTCTTGTGTTGTCGCAATTGCCGCATACAACACTACCAAACCGGCGGCGAGTGCAAACATAAACACAAACGAGACCGCGTTTGCGACCTGATCAGTGATGATGCGCACCTGGTTCATGATGGCGGTCAGATCAATCACCGATAAGTTCGGAAACTGCCGTATGAGCCCCGTGACCAAGGCTTCGTTGCCAGGTGCTAAGTGGAAACTGGTGATGTAGCTGGCCGGATAACTGTCGAGAACGCCACGGTTCGCGATGACAAAGAAATTCGCCTTAAACGAATCCCATTCGACTTTACGCAGACTCGTGACCTTGGCGGTAAATCGCGACCCGGCGACATCATAGGTGAGCTCGTCTCCTATTTTGATATTGAGCGTCGTGGCCAAACCGTCCTCGACCGAGAACTGTGGCGTCGTGTCGTCTGCCGCCCAAAATTTGCCCGCGACTATCTTGTTATCCGCCTGCATTTTGTCCGCCCAGGACAAATTAAATTCGCGCTCGGCCAATCGCTTGCCGCGTTCTTCGGTATAACCGCGCTGCGCGACCGGCGTGCCTGCCACCGATACTAGACGACCACGGATCATCGGATAAAGATCGGGCGTCGCCATCTTGCGTTCCGCAAAAAACGCGCGGACCGCCGCGAGCTGATCAGTCTGAATATTGATCACAAAACGGTTTGGCATGTCACTACTGACAGAGCCCTGCCAACGTGCGATCAAGTCGGTACGCACCAGGGTCAGCAACAACATCGCCATGATGCCTAACCCCAAGGCCATGATTTGCACAAGGCTGGCGCCAGAGCGACGTTTCATGTTTGCCACGCCATAACGCCACGAACCGCTTACCGCACCGCGCATGCTTGCGGCAAACTGAATCAGGAGCCAGCCCGCACCAGCGGCAACCGCGAGCGCAATGACAAAGCCACCAACGGCAATACTGCCCAACTTTACGTCGCCTGAGCGCCAGACGATGAGTGCGGCCAAGGTCACGAAGCCCAGCAGGTAGGCAAAGGTGGCGGCACCGTCAAATGGATCGAGATCACGCCGCAGTACGCGGAGTGTTGGCACCTTGCGCAGCGACAACAGCGGCGGCAACGTAAACCCGAGCAGCAACACCATGCCGATCGCAAGCCCCTGCAAGGCGGGCACAATTGTGGGGGCTGGCAAACTCACGGTGAAAAATCCCGTTAGCAGCGCTGCTAGGCCACTTTGGGCGACAAAACCTGCCAGCGTCCCAACCAGACACGCGCTGACGCCTAAAATAATGAATTGCCAGAAGTTAAGCGCGAATATGTCTGCTTGGGTGGCACCAAGACAACGCATCATCGCGGCACTATCCAGCTGCCGCTGTGAAAAACGGCGCGCCGCAAGTGCGACGGCAACCGAAGCAAGGATCACCGACAGCAGTGCGGCAAGCCCTAGAAAGCGTTGCGCCCGTTCAAGTGCCACCCGCACTTCGGAACGGGCATCACGTACGGTCTCAAGTCGCTCACCGCGCTTGAGTTTGCCGGCGAACGCTAACGCGAATCGATCGACGGCCTGCTTCTCGCCGGCCACCAAAAATGCGTAATTCACCCGGCTGCCGACTTGTATAAGATTGGTTGCAGATATGTCCTTAATGTTGATTAGGACGCGTGGCGCGATGCCAAAATAATCGAGCACACTGTCGGGCTCCTTGGTCAGCACTTTGGTCACTGTGAGCTCCACGGCGCCAACTTTTAGACGGTCGCCGACGGCAGCCCCCAATCGGGTCAACAAAATATCTGGTACCCAAGTGGTACCAACTTCCGGAACACTTTCTGCATCACGATCGGGTGTACCCGGCGTATCGGTGATACGCAGTTTTCCTCTTAACGGAAAGCCATTCGAAACTGCTTTGATTTCTGCCAGATTGACGCCCTGCCCGCGCGCCGCATCACCAGACACCATGCTCGGGAACGTGACCGTCTCGGCCGTCACCAGCCCTTGGCGCAAGGCCTCTTCAGTGAACCGGGCCACGACAAGCTTGTCGGAGCGGACAATTGCGTCCGCCGCGATCAACTCGTTCGCCTGCCGATTCAGCGCCGATTCGACCCGATCCGCGAAAAACGAAACCGTTGTCACACTGGCAACCGCAATCAGCAGCGCAACAATCAAAACCTGCGCTTCGCCCGCGTGGGCGTTGCGTCGCAGCAGCTTTATGGCCAGTGACAGTTTTTGCATGACAGCATTCCTAACCTAGCGAAACTCTATAAAGGGAGGCAATCTCCAGCCATTTATGCTTGAAGATACCCGCCAATAAACGACTTTTAAAAAAACTCACATCGCGACCGCGTTTTGATCGGCTTCGTTTTGATCAACTTCTTCCGTCACCACCCCAGCATCGATGGTCAACCGGCGGCCACATCGGGCGGCCAGCCCGGCATCGTGTGTCACCAAAATTAAGGTGGTGCCACGCTCACGGTTCAGCTCAAACAGCAATTCGATCATCGCCCTCCCCGTCTTCGCATCGAGGTTTCCGGTTGGCTCATCGGCAAACAAAAGTTTGGGTTCGGTCACAAACGCACGCGCGATCGCCACCCGTTGCTGCTCGCCACCAGATAGCTGTTTCGGATAGTGCTTCACGCGGTCTCGAAGCCCGACCCGTTCAAGGATTAAGAGTGCTTTTTGTCGTGCGTCCGGCGCACCGGCAAGCTCTAACGGCAGCATCACATTTTCGAGCGCGGTGAGCGACGGCAACAGCTGGAACGACTGGAACACGAATCCGACAAGACGCCCCCGCAACTTAGCCCGACCGTCTTCGTCGAGCCGGAATAGGCTCTCGCCGTTGATCGAAACGTCGCCCTCTGTCGGCGTATCGAGGCCGGCCATTAAGCCCAGCAAGGTAGACTTGCCCGAGCCCGAGGCTCCTACCACGGCGACCGCTTCGCCACGTAGCACAGTAAAATTGGCGTTATTGACGATCGTCAGCACACCGTCTGAGGTCGTCACCCGTTTCGTAATATTTGCGACGCGAATAATTTCAGTGTTGTCGCCGAGCGATTCAGCGACTGGGCGCTTTGTGGTCGTGGTCGCGATCGTGGTTATAGGTGTGGCCTCGTTTGGAGACGCCCCATCGGCCGGTAGCGCGTTGAAGTCGGCGAGGCCCGCATGGCGAGAAACAGCATCAGTTGCAGTCATGAACATACTCGAGAAAAATTGGTCTATGAAACGAATTATTGGGGTGTTAGGGCGAATTTGATAGTGGCTGAGTGGTACACATCGGACCAACCGCAGTTTTTAGGGCGAATTACAACTTTATGGCTGCTTTGCAACAACCAAAACAAAGATCGATTTACGTTCAGAACGCTTGGCGGATCCGCTTTTTTTTCGTATCCCTCGTTCTGACAGTGGTTCATGCTGCGGCGTTCCCGGCAATTGCCGCGAATCCTCCCGCAGCGCCGGCCACCGTGATGGTATACGGCGATAGCTTATCGGCGGCATACGGCATTAAGCCTGAGCAAGGCTGGGTGGCGTTGATGGAAAAACGCCTCGCCGTGCAAGGTATACGCGTCATCAACGCAAGCATCTCTGGCGAGACGAGCGCCGGCGGGTTAGCCCGCATTAAGACAGATTTGGCTCGACATAGACCAAACACGGTGATTTTAGCGTTGGGGGCAAACGACGGGTTGCGTGGCCTTCCAGTGGCAAACATGCGCCGCAATCTAGACGGAATGATCGGCGCAATTCAGCGCGCGGGCGCAAAAGTGATCTTGGTCGGCATTCAGATTCCACCAAACTACGGCATTCAATACACAACTGATTTCAAAAACGCATACACGTCGCTGGCTTCCGAGCGTCGCTTAACGCTCGTGCCCTTCTTGCTCGACGGCATCGCCGAAGATATGGAAAACTTTCAGGCCGACCGTCTGCACCCGGTCGCAAGCGCCCAAGCCCGCATCCTCCAAAACGTGTTGCCAGTCGTCCAACGCACCGTTCGCCAATACCACCAACACGCAACGCCACAAACTGCAGCCAAGCCATGAGCGCGGGGGGCGTGGAGCATGACCGCGAACGCGGCAATCCGGTTCGCTACCCACCAAAGCCGGGCTGTGTTCGACTGCCATTAGCAGCAGCGGAACTGGCCGCTTACAGCGAGATCATCGACACACGCAGCCCGTCGGAATGGCTGCTCGATCACCTTCCTAATGCATTGTCGTACCCAGCACTAAACGACGACGAACGCGCAAGGGTGGGATTGTTATACAAACAGTCTTCCAGCTTCGAGGCGAAAAAA
>JACMOJ010000337.1 GCA_014378085.1 Burkholderiales bacterium
GGCGTGCACAAGCTCACCATTCCGGTATCCGCCAGTGCCGCGCATTCATTGGCTAATGTCCGCAAGACGCGTGAGCAAATGGTCGAGGAAGTGCGCGCGATTGTCGAATTAAAAAACCGGATTGCGCCGCATGTGAAAGTTGAAGCGGGAATTGCCACGGCCTTTGGCTGCACGCTGCAAGGTGAAGTGGCTGAGGATGATGTGGTGCGATTGGCTTTGAGCGTGGTTACCGCAGGTGTCGATGAATCCGGACTATCGGATACCAGCGGCTACGCGAATCCCGCGCAGGTGGGTCGCTTGTTCCGCCGCGTATTTGCCGAGATCGGCGACAAAACCGGCGCCGCACACATGCACAATACGCGCGGCTTAGGGCTTGCCAATTGTCTCGCCGCGTTTGAAGCGGGAGTGCGGACTTTCGATTCTTCGTTGGGTGGTCTGGGTGGCTGCCCATATGCGCCGGGTGCGTCGGGTAACGTCGTAACCGAAGACTTGGTATTCATGTTCGAGGCGATGGGCGTCGCCACCGGTGTTGATTTGGATTATTTGATTGGCGCGCGCGAAGCACTCAAAGCGGGCCTGCCGGGTGAGCCAATTTATGGCATGACGCCCGAAGCTGGCTTGCCGAAAGGTTTCCAGCAATCGCTTCGTGGCATTGCATAAATTGGGCAACTGTGATGACTGAGAAATCAGAATCAGAATCTGAAACGCGTTTACCGCTCGCTGGAATTCGCGTGGTCGAATTTACCCATATGGTGATGGGCCCGACCTGCGGCATGGTGCTAGGTGACCTTGGTGCTGAAGTGATCAAAGTTGAACCAATTGCTGGCGACAATACCCGCAAATTACTCGGTTCCGGCGCCGGTTTTTTTGCAATGTTCAATCGCAACAAAAAAAGCATCGCGCTCGATTTGCACAAACCAGAAGGCAAAGAGGTGGCGCTTAAATTGATCGCCACCGCCGACGTTGTCAGTGAAAATTTTAAACCCGGCACGATGCAAAAGCTGGCGCTTGATTACGAAACACTCTCAAAATTAAATAAACGCCTGATTTACATCAGTCACAAAGGATTCCTTCCGGGGCCGTATGACCATCGTACCGCGCTTGATGAAGTGGTGCAGATGATGGGCGGGCTTGCGTACATGACCGGCCGGCCGGGCGACCCGCTGCGCGCTGGTTCAAGCGTGAATGACATCATGGGCGGCATGTTTGGTGCAATCGGTGCGATGGCGGCATTGATGCAGCGTGCATACACCGGCCGCGGCCAGGAAGTGCAATCGGCGCTATTCGAGAACAACGTATTTCTCGTCGCGCAGCACATGATGCAATTCGCCATTACCGGCAAAGCGGCGGCGCCGATGCCAGGCCGTATTTCGGCTTGGGCGATTTACGATGTTTTCACCGTGAAAGACGGCCAACAAATATTTTTGGCCGTAGTCAGTGATACGCAGTGGGCTAGTTTTTGCGATGCGTTCGAATATGGCGATTTGAAATACGATGCGCGCCTCACCAGCAACAATGATCGCGTAAAAGCGCGTGATTGGCTGATGCCTGATTTGCGCGCTCGCTTGGCAGCACATTCTGCGGGCGAGTTGGGAACGATATTCGAAAAGCGCGGCCTGCCATTCGCGCCAATCACGCGTCCTCAGGAATTGCTTAATGATCCCCATCTGATTGCAACCGGCGGACTTGCGCCGATCACGTTGCCCGACGGCAAAACTACACGCACGCCACTGCTGCCACTGACGCTCGATGGTCTGCGCCCTGGCGTGCGTTTCAATCCACCCCGGTTAGGTGAACACAACTTTGAACTGCTGCGTTCGCTCGGTTATGCCGACGAACAGATTTGTCGCATGCGCGCCGACGGTATTATTTCCAAGGAAGAATAGACATGAATTCGATCAGATTGATTTGCGCAGGATTTGTCCTGTACAGCTCGGTGATGACAAATATCTTTGCCGAACCGGTGCCGGAGAGTGAACGTCTGCCGATCGACATTCGACGCACCACGCTGCTGGTGCGTGACATCGATAAATCGCTGCCGTTGTATCGCGACGCACTAGGATTAAGAGTAGTCTACGACCAGAAAATCGGCGGCGTTACCGACAAAGATGGCAAGGTGACACCGCCCACCGTGAGGCTCGTGTTGCTGCGCGCCAACGACACCTTTATTGGCGCGCTCGGATTGATGCAGCGCCTGAACGTGGCCGCGATCGCGCACACCGAAAACAAAAAACCACAAGCGGGCGGCATGATCATGGTTATCAATGCGAAGGATCTGGAAGAGCGATTTCCCAAGATCAGTAAAGTGCCAGGGGTGACGGTGGCTACGGCGCCTGAGCGCATTGAGTATCCCGCCGCGGATGGCGGCGTGATCCCGGTATTGTTTAGCGCCATCTATGACCCCGATGGATTTTTTATCGAGATCAACAAAATTCTCGGTGCGGCGGCGGGTACCGAAGCGGCGAGAAAATAACTTCATCTTCACTTGCTTAGCGGCAATCACAGAAAATTTATGCCTTCCGTACTCATCACCGGGGCCAATCGCAGTTTGGAGCTTGCGTTTACCAAGGCACACTTGGCGCGTGGCTGGACGGTGCGGGCAACCGATCGCGGTTTCGCCGACGGCCCGCTCGACGCGCTGCATGCAAAACACGCGGATCAATTGCGTCTGTATTGTCTCGAATTAGACAATTTTGCGTCTATCGACGCGTTCGGCAAATCTTCGCGTGGTGTCGCCATCGATGTGTTCATTAGCAATGCCGCGCTCACTGGCGATGAGTAAAGTACCTTTCGTGAAACCGATTACGTGCACTTTGAGCAATGTCTGTGCGGTGGCCGCGCACCCCGGTTGGGTGGCGACTGATGCGACCGCCGCGCACGGCTCCGCCCCATTGACACCGAACGAGAGCGTCGCTCTGCTGATAAAAGTGATTGATGGGCTGACGATCAACGCGACGGGGAAATTCTTTGATCCGGGCGGCACCGATCTGCCGCTGGCTACCGGGCAAACGAAAGAGAAGTTTTATGGAAAGCCACGCAGCGCGGTGAGGTAACTGACGTTTCTGATTTACCGTACCGGCGAACAATAATCTGCCGACAGGAGTTGCACATGAATGAATACCTGCTGCTAAAGTTTTTGCATCTTCTCTTGTTCGTCTATTGGCTGGGCGGCGATCTCGGCACTTTTTACGCAAGCCGTTTTGTGGCGAATGCATCGCTTACGCCGGCGGCGCGCGCGACAGCGGTGAGAATCATGATGGGCGTTGATATGGCACCGAGACTATGCATGCCTCTGATCCTGCCATTCGGTGTGCAGATGGCCGCGATGCAGGGATGGCTACCTGTATCAGGGGTGGGGTTGGTGGCCATGTGGCTGCTTTGTGCGATTTGGCTCGCAATGGTGTTGGCAGTGCATCACTATTCGGGGCAGCCGCTGGGTGCGGCGATTGGGCGAATTGACTTCTGGTTTCGCATCGGTGTGATCGTTGGTTTGGGTAGCGTTGCAATTTACAGTTTAACGATGGGCCAAATCATCACGTTGCCATGGGTCGCAATCAAACTGCTGATTTTCACTGGGTGCGTACTGTGCGGCCTCATCATCCGCGTGCGCCTGAAACCGTTCGGCCCCGCCTTTGGGCGGCTGATGACAGAAGGGCCGGACGATGAAACCAATCGCATCCTTGCCGATTCAATCGCCGGTTGCAGGCCCTTGGTAGTCTTGATCTGGTTGGGCCTGTTGGTCAGCGCGGCGCTAGGGATGCATTTACTTTGATCGGGAAGCAGTTATCGCGGTGATTGTTCACACGGGTGCCAAGCAAGCCATGAAACTTTACGACATCGTTTTTTCCCCTTTCTCCGCGCGCGTGCGCATCGTAATTCGATTGAAGCAACTTGCAATCGATATCGTGCCGCCGCCACTCGCGTTGAAGAGTGTGGAATTTAAAGCGCTCCATCCATTGGGAAAAATTCCAATACTGGAACTTGATGATGGTTCGTGTATCGCGGAATCGTGGGTCATCATGGAGTACCTTGAGGATATTTTTGCAGCGCTGCCACTGCGGCCTGCTGGCGCATTCGCGTGTGCGCATATGCGGGTGAAAGGGCGGGTGGCGGATCTTTTTGTCGGGCCGGCATTGTTTCCCCTGTTTGGTGAACTGAGTTCGGCAGGGGCCGGCGACGCTGATAAAACAGAAAGAGCCGTCAAGGTGCAACGCCAACTGGTCGCAACGGAAGCTGAAGTGGTGAAACTGGGCCGCGTATTGAATGAGGCAACACCATTGGGTGAACGCCCCCTTGACCTTGGTGATATCGCGCTAGTCACCACGTTGTATTACGTCGATGCCATCCCCCCGTTGTTTGGGGCGGTGAGCCCGATTGCGCAAAACGAAAGTGTCTCGCGTTGGTGGGACACCATTGGAAAAATACCAGCAGTCAATCAGACACTAACGGAAATCAATGGCGGCTTTCGCGGCTTTCTCAAACAAATCGGACGCAACTGAAAGGATTCCAGATGAACCATCGCACCCTTCGCGGCACCATCCGTTATACCAGCAACAAACCCGAGCGGCTCGGCCAGGAGCGTGGCCGCGAATACTTCATCATTACCGATCAAGCCGATGGCACGCGGGTGGTGCATGCGCATTGCGAAATAGATGACGCGCCGAACGTGATCCGCGATGTGGTGACCAGCCTCGATAAAGAGTGGTATCCGATAGATTGCAGTGTGCGCCTCACTGTGGGCGATAAATTTGAGGGCGTCGGATTGATGCGTTTCACGCCCACCTACGCAGAATGTGAATCCGTCAACCGCCGCGATGGAAGAATTTCCCAACGCATCGACCTTGCCGCACGAGTGCGCTGGCTCGGTGCGCATCCAATTCTTGGTGACGCGCTTTGTCTACGGTGCTTTGATTTGAATAAGGGTCCTGGCAAGCAGTACTTTTCAAACATGATGTTGACCTCGCCAGATCATCGCGGTGCCACCGGACCGTCGTTGTTCGCACTGGGATTCGGCATTGAATTTGTTGGCGAAGAAAGGGTGACCGTCGCGGCGGGAACGTTTGATGCATTGCATTTTCGCTTTGTCGATACGGTCGGCCAATTGCCGCAGGAGCATCCACCGTACGACGTGTGGTGTACGGCTGACACCGACTACATTTTTCTTAAAGGCGCCGTCGGCGGGTATATGCAAACTTATTACGAACTTGCTGAATTTTTTCGGGCCTCGTCCAAGTGTCCAACGCAAGAATCTTGATTGACAGTTATCCACTTCTGCAAAATAAGTCCCGCTCACCGCGTGCCGCTGGATGCCCGCGTCGAGTCGACCGAAGCGTACCCGCAGCAATGGACTGATCCTGTAAATCTTTTGTTGAGTACTTAACGGAAGCGAAAATCATGAAGTTAGTCAAGAGGAATAACGCACTCGACGGCATCAAAAAGAACAGCTGAGGCAGCTGGTTGTCCCATCCTCCAGGTTCGACGATTGTGACGGGGAGATTTGCCTATTTGGGAAACTGGCTTGATCGCAAACGCAGCACCAAATCCTCATCAAGTGTCGGCATTTGAATACTAATGGCTACATCGAAGTTCACTTCCCAACTATTTTCTACTCTATCTTGGTGTCCGTTTAGGGAAAGATCTTCACGTTCCTTTAGGGGAAGATCATGCCCTCACTTTGTTGGTCCGGTCATGACCGGGAGCCGCCTAACAAATGCAAGCTCCCCGGCGATGATTGCGGCGGTACTGAACAATTCAGAACTTCGCGTTTGAACTCGCCTGCAAGCTCCAGCCGACAGAACAAAAGCGTCACGAATTTTCGCTTTCGCCAGCATCGACAATGCCATTACGCCAGTAGTGTGGTTGAAGCTTGGAGAGGCGCTTCGACTGCCATTTTCCTGGCTGATTGGGGACCGCAACGCCAACCTTTACGTCCGACCCCAGAGTGCGAGCCGTTCTTGGCAAA
>JACMOJ010000338.1 GCA_014378085.1 Burkholderiales bacterium
CGATTACCGGGCGGGTTGGATGTGCCAAGACGCGCACACGGCATTCATCAAAAATTGCTGGCAGAGCACCGTGGTCGTTCGGTGATGCCGCACCAAGTCATGGATTGGGTGTCCGTTTACGCTATCGCGGTGAATGAAGAGAACGCGGCTGGTGGTCGGGTGGTCACCGCTCCGACTAATGGTGCTGCGGGTGTGGTTCCGGCAGTGCTGCGTTATGCGCGCGACTTCTGTGGCGCTGATCTGGCCAAGTCGCGCGATTATTTTTTAAACGCTTCTGCTATCGGCGCATTGTGCAAAATGAATGCCTCGATCTCGGGTGCCGAAGTCGGCTGTCAGGGAGAAGTCGGCTCGGCGGCGGCGATGGCCGCAGCGGGCTTGGCCTCGGTACTTGGTGCGAGTAACGCGCAAATTGAGAACGCGGCTGAGATTGCACTGGAGCATCACCTTGGCATGACGTGTGACCCGATCGGTGGATTGGTGCAGATCCCCTGTATTGAACGTAATGCGATGGGCGCGATTAAAGCCATTAGCGCAACATCACTCGCCATGCGCGGTGACGGTACACATTACGTCACACTCGATCAAGCCATTGAGACCATGCGCCGCACCGGCGCGGATATGCAAACGAAATACAAGGAGACCTCGCTCGGCGGGCTGGCGCTAGCCGCCGTCGAATGCTGATCAGGCTGCTGAAGATGCCCAATCTATCCCGCCGACAGATCGTAGTTTTTGCGGCGGTAATGTTGATCGTCGCATCAACTATCGCGTAGGTGAAGTGGCGCGGCAACGAGGTGGAAGTTGTTGTGGCGAACCGCGGCCCGCTGGTGCAAAGCGTGGTGGTAGCCGGACGCATGGCCAACGCGTCACGGGTGTTTTTAGGTGCCACTATCACCGGCCGCGTGCGTGAGGTTCCATTTCGGGAGGGCGCGTTAGTCAAAGCGGAGCAGGTCATTGTTCAGCTCGAAGATGGCGAGCCACTGTTTGTGACTGAATTGCCGCTGGAACTTGGTGTGATCGTTGCGCTGGTGGCAACACTTTGTGGCGTGCTCGCCGCTGCGGCGCCAGCGCGCAGTGCAGCCAAACTCGACCCGGCGCAGGCTATTCGTATATGAGCGTATATGAGCGCATATGAGTGACGCGACTGAATTGATGCGTATGCGCAGGATTTGTAAGTCGTATGGCGTCGGTACACCAGTCGAGACCGAGGCGCTTCACGGCGTGGATCTGGCCATTGGCAAGGGCGATTTTGTGGCGTTGATCGGCCCCTCGGGCTCGGGCAAAAGCACATTGCTCAACATCATTGGCCTGTTGGAACCCATGAGTGCCGGAGAGTATCTGTTGCAGGGCCGCTCGGTTGCGAGTTTGAACGACGCTGAATTTACGCGTTGCCGTAGTGATGCGCTGGAGTTTGTCTTCCAGTTTCATCACCTGTTACCGGCGTTCGCCGCGCTCGAAAATGTGCTGATGCCGGCGCTAATCCGCAGCGAACGGTTCAGCGATGCGGGCCGACAACACGGCTTGCATCTGCTTGAAAGAGTGGGCCTCAAGGCCGCCGCAGGCAAAAAGCCCGGCGAACTCTCTGGCGGCATGCAGCAGCGCGTTGCCATCGCACGCGCCTTGGCACGCAATTCGCCGCTCGTGTTGGCCGACGAGCCAACCGGTAATCTCGATACCAAAAGTGCTGACGATGTATTTGCATTGATGCGCCAGTTCAATCAGGAAGAGGGCACCACGTTTTTGATTGTCACCCACGACCCGCGTCTGGCGGGGCGATGTGATCGGATTATTGAGCTGGTTGACGGGCGGGTTCGACCGCCGGCGGATGTGAATGACATGGCGGGCGTAGCGGCGTAAAATAACGTCTTGCGCCGATTGGGTACTTCTTGCGGGCGCTGGGGCGGTGTAGGTGTAGGTGTGAGTCTGAGTGTGAGATCCCGTAACCCTGAATGCGGCCAAACGAGACGTGTTGTCTCCAAACCTGTCTGCCTTAGTCATGGTAGTGACAGGTTTTTTATTTTTCTGGATGTCATTGATGGATTCCGCAATTTCTGATCGTCCCGCCCGTACTGCCGCGTTGATGGAGGCGCTCGCGCAGCGCATCCTTGTGTTGGATGGCGCGATGGGCACCATGATTCAGCGCTATAAACTATCTGAGGCTGAATATCGCGGCACGCGTTTTGCCGATTGGAAGTCCGACCTACGTGGCAACAACGATTTGCTCACACTCACCAAGCCTGACGTCATTCGCGAGATACATGGTGAATATCTGGCGGCGGGTGCGGACATTCTCGAAACGAACACCTTTAACTCCACGTCGATTTCGATGGCCGACTACCACATGGAGTCGTTGGCTTATGAGTTAAACCTAGAAGGCGCCAAGCTCGGCCGCGAAGTGGCCGACGCATTTTCTGCCAAGACACCACACAAACCGCGTTTTGTCGCGGGTGTACTGGGGCCAATGAACCGCACGCTATCGCTGTCACCCGATGTCAACGACCCGGGTTTCCGCGCGGTCAACTTTGATCAGGTCAAGGATGCGTATCGTGAGGCCACACGGGGGCTAATCCAAGGTGGTGCTGACATCATCCTCATCGAAACTATCTTCGATACGTTAAACGCGAAGGCGGCAATCTTTGCTGTCGAAGAAGAGTTTGAAGCGCTGGGGATTGCCGGCGCGGGTAATGAAAATGCGCGACTGCCGATCATGATTTCCGGCACCATCACGGATGCGTCTGGGCGCACGCTATCAGGCCAAGTGGTTGAAGCGTTCTACAACTCGGTACGTCATGCAAATCCGATTTCAATTGGCTTTAACTGCGCGCTGGGTGCCAAAGAATTGCGTCCCCACGTTGAGGAGCTCGCACGTATTGCGGATTGTCGTGTTTCGGCACATCCGAACGCGGGTTTGCCGAATGCGATGGCCGAGTACGATGAATTGCCCGCCGAGACCGCCGCGTTTATCCGTGAATGGGCAGAGGCTGGCTGGCTGAACATTACCGGCGGCTGTTGCGGAACCACGCCGCAACACATTAAGGCGATTGCCGATATCGTGCAGTCGTCGAAGCCGCGCGGGTTCGGCAACAGCATGCCGGCAATTGAAAAGCGGCTGCGCTTGTCTGGGCTCGAAGCGTTAAACATTGGCGATGATTCGTTGTTTGTCAATGTCGGCGAACGCACCAACGTAACTGGCTCGCGGGCGTTTGCGAAATTGATTTTGAATGACGATTACAACGCGGCGCTTACGGTCGCGCGTCAGCAGGTCGAGAACGGCGCGCAAATAATTGACATCAACATGGACGAAGCCATGTTGGACTCGCAGGCGGCGATGGTGAAGTTTTTAAACCTCATCGCGAGTGAACCTGATATCTCGCGTGTGCCGATCATGATCGACTCTTCCAAGTGGAGCGTCATTGAGGCGGGCTTGAAGTGCGTGCAGGGCAAATCAATCGTCAACTCGATATCGATGAAGGAGGGTATTCCACAGTTCATCGAGGCGGCCAAGCTGTGCCGTCGTTATGGCGCAGCCGTGATCGTGATGGCGTTTGATGAAAAAGGCCAAGCCGATACCTATGAGCGAAAAATTGAAATTTGCGCGCGATCCTACAAGATTCTGACCGAGCAAGTTGGCTTCCCGGCGGAAGACATTATTTTTGACCCGAACGTTTTTGCGGTGGCGACCGGTATTGAAGAACACGCTACTTATGGCACCGACTTTATTCGCGCCACCGAGTGGATTCGCAAAAATCTGCCGTTTGCAAAGGTAAGCGGTGGTGTGTCAAACGTTTCATTTTCCTTCCGTGGCAACGAGCCGGTGCGCGAAGCAATCCACACCGCGTTTTTGTATCACGCCGGTCGTGTTGGCATGACGATGGGCATCGTGAATGCTGGACAACTCGGCGTTTACGACGACATTCCAAAAGACCTTTTGGAGCGCGTTGAAGATGTTTTGTTTAACCGCAGTGTTGGTGGCGACGAAACGCCAACAGATCGTTTAGTGACGTTTGCCGAACAATTCAAAGGGCAAAAAAAAGATCAAGTGGAAGACTTGGCGTGGCGCGAGACGACGGTAGAAGCACGGTTGTCGCACGCGCTGGTCAAAGGGATCACTCAGTACATTGTCGAAGACACGGAAGAGTGCCGCGCAAAAGTGGCGGCGGCAGGCGGGCGACCGATCAATGTGATCGAAGGCCCGCTGATGGACGGCATGAATGTGGTCGGTGATTTGTTTGGTGCGGGCAAAATGTTTCTGCCGCAGGTGGTGAAGTCCGCGCGCGTGATGAAACAAGCGGTCGCCCATCTGGTGCCTTACATCGAAGAAGAAAAGCGATTAATGGGTGCTGAAAACAGTCGTGCCAAAGGCAAGATTGTGATGGCGACGGTGAAGGGAGATGTGCACGATATTGGCAAAAACATTGTTGGCGTGGTTATGCAGTGCAACAACTATGAAGTGGTTGATCTCGGTGTGATGGTACCGGCAGAAAAAATTCTGGCAGCGGCAATTGAGCACAAGGCCGACATCATCGGGCTGTCTGGTTTGATTACCCCCTCGCTGGAAGAAATGGCGCACTTCGCCAAAGAAATGCAGCGACTAGGCTTCACGATTCCGTTATTGATCGGCGGCGCGACCACGTCGCGTACCCACACGGCCGTAAAAATTGAGCCACATTACAAAGGCCCGGTGGTGTGGGTGCCGGACGCGTCGCGGGCAGTTGGTGTGTGCACCAATTTGTTGTCGGATGATTTGCGTGACAACTACGTTGCCGTGGTGCGCGACGACTATGTGAAAGTGCGCGAGCAACACGCGAACAAAAAAGGCGTGAAGTTGGTTTCACTTGAGGCCGCACGCGCGAACGCGACAGCGATTGACTGGGCCACCTACGTTCCACCGAAGCCGCAGTATCTCGGTGTGAAGGAGCTTAAGAATTTCCCCATCGAACAACTGGTGCCCTACATCGACTGGAGTCCGTTTTTTCAAACTTGGGATTTGTGGGGCAAATATCCGCAGATACTCGATGACGCGGTGGTGGGCGAAGCGGCGCGTGAGGTGTTTGCCAACGCGCAGAAGATGCTCGACAAAATTATCAAAGGCAAATGGTTGCAAGCCAACGCCGTGTTTGGTCTGTGGCCTGCGAACAGCGTTGGTGATTCGGTCGAAGTCTATGCGGACGACACGCGTACGACCGTGCTGCACACCTTCCATCATCTGCGCCAGCAAAACGAAAAGCCGGCGGGCAACGCGAATCAATGCCTCGCGGACTTCATCGCGCCGAGGGTTTTGGCCCCCTCTCCCCAACCCTCTCCCGCAGGGGGAGAGGGGGTACATCACGACTACCTCGGCGGCTTCGCTGTCACTGCCGGTATCGGCTGCGACGAGCGTGCGAAAGCATTTGAAGCGGCGAATGACGATTACAGCGCCATCATGTTGAAGGCGCTAGCGGATCGGCTCGCCGAAGCCTTTGCCGAATACCTGCATGCCCGCATGCGTCGCGACGAGTGGGGATATGAGAAAACTGCGGCAAAAGACGAAATCCTAAACGTGGACGAGTTGATCGCAGAAAAATACGTCGGTATTCGTCCGGCGCCCGGTTATCCGGCGTGTCCGGAGCATTCGGAGAAGACCCCGCTTTTTCACCTGTTGGACGCTACCAAACGTGCAGGCATCACACTCACTGATTCGTACGCTATGTGGCCGACTGCAGCTGTATCGGGCTTTTACTATTCACATCCGCAGTCGCAGTATTTTGCGGTCGGCAAAATCGACAAAGACCAAGTCGAGGATTACGCCAAGCGCAAGGGTTGGAGTATCCCCATGGCGGAGCGTTGGTTGGCACCGAATC
>JACMOJ010000339.1 GCA_014378085.1 Burkholderiales bacterium
AAAAACAGCGTGCCCCCCTCCGCCTGCTCAAATCTACCGCGTCTTGTTGTTGCCGCGCCGGTAAAGGCACCGCGCTCGTGCCCAAACAGCTCGCTCTCTAAGAGATCCTTTGGAATCGCCGCAGTATTGATGGCGATGAACGGCTTTGTCGCACGCTGGCTGTGGCGGTGTAGAGCATGCGCAACGAGCTCTTTTCCGCTGCCCGACTCACCGGTGATGAGCACCGTCGCGTGTGACTGCGAAAGCCGCCCTACTGCGCGAAACACCTCTTGCATCGACGGTGCCGAACCAAGTATTTCCGGCGTAGCCTCCACCTTGTCAGAATCCGTTTGCTGGGCAATATGACGAGACTCGTCCATCGCACGGCGAATTAACTCGACCGCATGGTCGATATCGAACGGCTTCGGCAGGTATTCGAAGGCACCCCCCTGAAATGCGGCAACGGCACTTTCTAAATCAGAATAAGCCGTCATGATGATGACCGGCGTCGTTGGCAGCTTCAATTTCAGCTTTTGCATGAAATCTAACCCTGATATGCCGGGCATTCTGATGTCACTAATTACGACTTGCGGCGGATCGTCCTCAAGCGCGTCTAACCCTTCATGGGCTGCGGCAAAAGACTTGTATTCGATCCCTTCACGCGTAAGCGCCTTTTCGATGACCCATCGAATCGATTTGTCGTCGTCAATAATCCAAACCGGTTTCATTAAAAATCCTTTGTTTATTCCTGCTCAATTTACCGACTGCGAATACAACTCGGCTCACGGCTAGGGTCGTGCAGCCTGCAATTGTTGTTTGCTTCTAACGGGGATAGTCACGATGAACTGGGTATCGCCAGAAGTGCTTTCGAATTCGATGACGCCACCATGCTGGTTTACAAAGTTTTGCGCGAGCGATAACCCAACGCCAGTGCCGCCTTCTCGTCCGGTTACGAGCGGATAAAAAATCGTGTCTTTAAGGTGTTCAGGCACGCCGGGCCCTGCGTCACAAATGCGAATTTCAAGTGCCAAGCGGAACCGTTCGCGTACGATAGTGACCTGTCTCGCGATGCGGGTCTGAAACCGTATTGTTCCAGCACCTGCCGTTGCCTGCGCCGCATTGCGTGCAATGTTGAGCATCGCTTGAATCAACTGTTCGCGGTCGGCAAGCAGCTCGGGCAGGCTGGTATCGTAGTCTCGGTTGATCGAAAGCGTTTCGGGGAACTCCGCAAGGACAAGTGAGCGCACATATTCTAGGACTTCGTGCATGTTCACCGGCTCAATTTTTGGCAGGCGGTGCGGCGTCAACAGCCGGTCCATTAGCGACTGTAAGCGATCCGCTTCCTTGACGATGACTTGTGTGTATTCCACAAAGGTGTCGTCCGGTAGTTCACGCTCTAGTAGCTGCGCTGCTCCGCGAATACCTCCCAGCGGATTCTTAATTTCGTGGGCAAGATTTCGTATCAATTCGCGATTGAGCTTTTGCTGTTCCAGCAATTTTTCTTCGCGCGCGATCTTTAGGTGTTGGTCAAGGGGTTGGAATTCCACAACCACCCGGTCCGCATCCACCGGCGTCGCAACACACGAACAGTGAAGCGTCTGCCCGACGGCTGTCACGATGGTAAGGCTGGACTCGTTAAAGCCGGACTCCGACGTCAGCACCTGCGCTAACATCGCAAACACGCCTGGGTCCTGCTCGTTGTCGTGGACTATCCTTGCCAGCGGCAAACCAACAGCGTTCTTGCGGCTGAATGCGAACAAATTTTCGGCTGCAGCGTTCGCATGCATGAGTTGGAGCTTCCTGTTCACCACCATTACGGCGGTAGCAATGAGATCGAGGCCTTGATATTGATTCAAAGCCGAAGCATCACGAAATTGTTGAGGTTGTTGTTTCATGTTGTTTCAAGTTGCACCGTTTGTAATCTTAGCAAGTTCCTTGCCAGCACTTGCCAACACTTGCCAACACTTGCCAACACTTGCCAGCACTCGCCAGCACTCGCCAGCGAAGCCCCTGCAAACGATACCCCAATCGAAAAAAAACGCCGAAGACTTTTTGATCTTCGGCGTTCAACTTCGATCGGACAACCCAATCGAAAGGAGTCAAAACAAACTAATGGCTTCGTGCAGTCCCGAGCTGGGCGGTCGTCACGCTAGCGTTTGACTGTATGGCGCCCGCTGTTTTGAGAGCGGCGCGTTGTGGAGGGACGCGCATCTGGAGCCGAAGTTCGGCAAGGTTCTCCTCGTGACTTAGTACCCGATCCTGTAGTTCTCGGACCAGTTCGAAATGTCTTTCGACGACCATTTTCGTGGCGGCGATATCGTCATTTAAAGGTCGTTTACCCGCTGACGCTCGTTCGTCAACGACAATCGCTGCACGCAATATTCGCATTGCGACGCTCTTTGATTGCTCGCGCTGTAGATAGTCTTTGGCCTCTACTAGCGACTGCGCCTCTGCCCCAATTTCAGCTTGGATGATGCGACGGCGAACCTCTTCTCGTCGCTGCAGCGCGGTCAATCCAGTGCTCCCTGCGCTGGGGGAAATTGCCTCTCGCCGAGAGTCGCTCGCTGACGCCCTGCCCGCGCTGCCTAGATTAAGCGAACTCCTCGGCAGCGGGTTTAGCGTCGAATGTTGCTTGCCGATGACCACGGGTGGCGGTTCTACAGCCATCGTCATTGATTCAGGCGTTTGTGGCGCCGTCGCTTCGCTTAGTGAATTTATATTTGGCGCAGCGTCTGCTGGCCGTGTCTGCGGGATCGGTGGAGTGCTCTGTGGCAAGACGGGGGCGTTCGCTGCATGCGGCGTCTTCGGTAAAACAGTCAACGGGCCGAGTTCCACCACCGCTCCACCCTTAATAGGCTGATTTGAGTAAGTGGTTTTGCCCGATGTGTCTACGTGCTTGTACACGACAAGCCCTTGTGCAAACGCCATCGGCATGCCGACGATTCCGGGCATCAACAAGATCAACAAGAAAAAACGCAAATAATTCATATAGATAGCAACGTTTGACCGGTCCGCAGCGACGTCATTCGGGCCTATCAGTTTGCAACCGAAGTTACTCTTTTTCAATGCAATGGGTAGCTAAATTCTCCTGACCACACACCATAGGTAGCGTTGCGAGGTAATTTCGTGCAAAAAAAAGCGGCCCGAAAGCCGCCCGTTTTGTTTTAGTCCTGAGCTTTGAGGATCTAGTCGTTTAGGCCGAGTAATACATATCGTATTCGACCGGGTGCGTCGTCATACGGAAACGTGTGACGTCTTGCATTTTCAACTCGATGTAGGCGTCGATCATGTCGTCCGAGAACACGCCGCCGCGTGTCAAGAATTCGCGATCCTTATCTAGGTGATCAAGCGCTTGGTCAAGCGATGAACAAACGGTCGGGATTTTTGCATCTTCTTCCGGCGGCAAGTCGTAGAGATTTTTGTCAGCGGGGTCACCTGGGTGAATTTTGTTTTGCACCCCATCCAAACCAGCCATCATCATCGCGGTAAAGGCGAGGTATGGATTAGCCGTCGGGTCTGGAAAACGTACTTCGATACGACGCGCTTTGTCAGACTGTACGTATGGCACCCGAATGGAAGCTGAACGATTGCGCGCGGAGTAGGCAAGTTTTACCGGCGCTTCAAATCCAGGCACAAGTCGCTTGTACGAATTAGTGCCGGGGTTGGTGATTGCGTTCAGGGCGCGCGCATGTTTGATGATCCCACCAATGTAGTACAACGCAAACTCGGACAAACCCGCATAGCCATTGCCAGCAAATAAATTCTTGCCATCTTTCCAAACTGACTGGTGCACGTGCATGCCGGACCCGTTGTCTCCGACGATGGGCTTGGGCATAAAGGTGGCGGTTTTGCCGTAGCTATGCGCCACATTCAGAACCACATACTTAAGTATTTGTGTCCAGTCGGCGCGTTGTACGAGAGGCGCAAACTTGGTACCGATCTCGCACTGGCCAGCGGTGGCAACCTCATGGTGATGGACCTCTACTTCCACGCCCATATCCTCGAGTGCCATACACATGGCCGAACGAATGTCCTGTAATTGATCCACTGGCGGCACTGGAAAGTAACCGCCCTTCACCAGCGGTCTGTGCCCAAGATTACCGCCTTCAAATTTCTCGCCGGTAGACCAAGCGGCTTCTTCAGAAAATACTTTGCATGAACTTCCCGACATGTCGACGTTCCACTCAACCGAGTCAAAAATAAAGAATTCGGGTTCCGGGCCAAAATAAGCAACATCACCAATACCGCTTGACTTTAGATAGGCTTCGCCACGACGCGCCAGAGAACGGGGGTCACGGTCGTAGCCTTTTCCGGTGGAAGGCTCAATGACGTCGCACGTCAGAATTAAAGTAGGCTCGTCAAAAAATGGGTCCAATACCGCAGTGCTTGGATCGGGCATCAGCAGCATGTCGGAGGCTTCAATACCTTTCCAACCGGCGATAGATGATCCATCAAACGCGTGGCCCTCGGTAAACTTGCTCTCATCAAATGCCTTTACCGGTACAGACACGTGTTGCTCTTTGCCTTTTGTATCGGTAAAACGGAAATCAATGAACTTGACTTCGTTTTCTTTTACTAATTTCATTACATCTGCGACTGCCATGTGACTCTCCTGTTCAAGGTATGCGGAAAACGTGAGACCAAACGCTACGCCCCAAATTTAATCTGTTTACGTGCGTTCTTAACGCATCGATATGGAACAGCACAAAACATGCCACACGCAAATGCAGCTTTCGATCAAATCGACGGGTATTTTCCGTGATCAGTTCAACTTTCCGCCTTATTATGGTGCATTGCAATAACCCACGCACCAATAGGTGGCGTCAACTTGGTGCGCTAATTACGGACATCTGCGTACGGTCTTATGATTGATCAGTACGCCGTCGTCGGCAACCCCATCGCGCACTCGAAGTCGCCAGATATTCATGCAGCATTTGCGCGGCAGGTTGGGCACAAACTCAGTTACGTCCGGATAGAAGCCCCGCTCGCTAACTTTGTTGGCGTCGCGGAAGAATTTCGTCAGCGAGGAGGCGTCGGCATGAACGTCACCGCGCCATTCAAACTTGACGCCTTCAGCTTTGCGACACAGCGCTCGACGCGCGCTACGCTGGCGGGGGCCGCAAACACCCTGTGTTTCCAGCTCGGCGCGAACGGACCCACAATATATGCGGACAATACCGACGGTGTTGGGCTCGTCAACGACTTACGTGGGAACCTTGCGCGCGAACTAACCGGGCAACGTATCCTTCTCCTTGGCGCAGGTGGTGCCGCGCGCGGCGTGCTGGGCGCTCTGGTAGATGCGGCACCCGCCCGCCTCGCGGTTGCGAATCGGCGTTATGATAAGGCGGTTGAATTGGTGCAGCAAATCGCCGGGCCCATCGGCCATCCCGCAGTTGAAGCGCTCGGACTCGCGAAGCTTCGTGACCAACAATTTGACATCGTCATTAACGCAACCTCGGCCAGTCTTTCAGCGCAATCTTTAGATGTTTCGACGGCCTGCTTTGCACCGCATTGTCTGGCTTACGATATGACCTATGCCAAGGGTGTCACGCCGTTCCTAGAATTGGCAGGACGCGCAGGTGCAATCGCGGTGGACGGCGTCGGCATGTTGGTCGAACAGGCCGCCGAGTCTTTCTTCATTTGGCGCGGCGTTCGCCCAGATACGCGACCCGTCATCGCATTTATCAAAGCCACACTTTAAGACCGTCCATGGGAAAACAACTCGCAAAGTGGCTCCTCAGCGCGCTGGCAATCCTTTTAGCGATATTTATCGCTTTTCAAAGTTACCTGTTGGCGCACCTGATTTGGTGGCGCAGTCACAATCCCAACATGACGGCGTTTATGGAGTCACGCTTGTCGGCAGCGCGTCAGGTAAAGCCGACCGCGAAACTTGTGTTTGCGTGGGTTTCGTACAGCAGGATTTCGGATAACCTGAAGCGAGCGGTGCTGACGTCTGAGGACGACAAGTTTGTCGACCACGATGGCTTCGACTGGGAAGGGATTCAAAAGGCGCTAGAAAAAAACGAGCGTCGAGGGAAAGTTGTTGCGGGCGGTTCGACTATTTCTCAGCAGCTGGCGAAGAATTTGTTCCTTTCAAGTGAGCGTTCCTTTTTTCGAAAAGCCCAAGAAGCGCTCATTACGATCATGATGGAGGGCGTGATGGAAAAAGAACGGATTTTGGAAATCTACCTGAACGTGATTGAGTGGGGCGATGGCGTTTTTGGCGCGGAGGCGGCAGCGCGCCACTATTTTGGCGTTAGCGCGGCCCAACTCTCGGCTTCGCAGGCGGCTCGACTTGCGGCGATGGTGCCGCGGCCGCGTTTTTACGACAAAAACCGCAATTCTCCATATTTGGCAAAACGTGCCGAGAGCATTGAAAAGCGCATGCACCTCGCGCAATTGCCATAAGGGTTTGACGATGGAACTACTTGGCTGGGTTTTCTTTGGGCCGGCAAAGCTCATTGCACTGTTTCCGTACGCGGGATTTGCCATCGGCGGTGCGTTCTTGGCCGGTCAAGCGATTCAAACTACGCTACTGAGTGGCGCGTTCAATCGAGATTGGTTTCGCCAGTCTGCCGCGCTCGCTGGTTTGGTGTGGATAATCTTCAATCTGTATGAGCTACAAGTTAGCGCCGTGTTTGGTAAACAGCAATCCACCGGCGCTGAACTCTTCAGAATAGATCTCACCGTTATCACGCCAATCTTGTACGTGTTAACTGGCGCTGCGGTTTTTGCCGCATTCGGCCGAGGCCGTGGGCAAAAATAGGCCTGCGACCTAGCCAACTTCAACGCTTGTTGCGGGACCGAGGGCGGGAGGCTTGTGGTGTGTTGCGGGGCGGTGTGCAAGCGCTGTGCGCGGTTGCGCGGTCGTCGACCGGATTCGCGTTTGCCAGTCGGACCTATCGACTGGGTCGATCGGTTCGACGTTTGGTCGGCGTTTGGGGGCGCTGCGTTGACCTAGCGGTTAGGGACACGTTCATACTTGGCTTTGCTCGGTAAATGTCTCAACCCGGTTGGGGTGCTCGATAAAGGCGACACGCCCTACCGGATTGAGATTGACCGAAGCGCTGGGCCCACTTAACCCATCGGTTTGATGAGCGGCGTGATGACAGGTGTCACCATTGGCGCGGGCTTTGCTGCGGGGGCGGCCTTTTTAGGGGCTGCTTTTTTCGCAGCTGGTTTCTTTACAGGCTTCTTAGCTACTTTTTTTTTTGCCGCTGGTTTCTTAGCGGCTTTCTTTGCAACAGGTTTTTTAGCCGCTTTTTTTGCAGCAGGCTTTTTCTTAGCCGCTGGCTTTTTTGCGACTTTCTTAGCAGCTGGCTTCTTTGCGACTTTTTTTGCTGCTGGCTTCTTTGCTACTTTTTTTGCTGCTGGCTTCTTTACTGCTGGTTTTTTAGCCGCTTTTTTTGCTGCCGGCTTTTTCTTGGCTGTTGCCATGATCAAACTCCTTTCGATGGTTGGACCGAATTGCTTGTTTGGACTCGACTCTACTGAATCGAATCACCAAGACATCAGTTCAGACGAACGATTGAGATTGGCAGTTGCCGAGAATGCTAGAGACGGCGAAACAACCTCACTCCACTCGCGGTTGCTTGCCTAAAGAATCCAAATGCGAGGAATTCAAAAAACATTCGCCGCGAGCACTTGGTGAACTGGATTCTATGTAAGAAATTTTTTGAACACCAGTTATTCGCGCCCTCAACACTGATTATTAGCAATCAAGTTTTCAATTACTGTATCGAATCGATACCATCGTAATTTACTCCGCTACGCCATCACTCAATTTTCTGTCCAAGCATTTTGTTTTCGTTGAAAGTTTGCGCATCAAACCTCAATCTCGGGAAGCAGATGTTCTCCGGATAACAACATATCAATGGTCTCGCGTTCGCGCACAAGATATGCGTTTTGTCCGTCCACCATCACTTCGGCTGCGCGCGGACGGGTATTGTAATTTGAGGACATCACAAAGCCATATGCACCGGCAGACAACACGGCAATTAAATCGCCCGCGCAAGCATTGAGACGACGCCCATAGCCAAGTACGTCCGCGCTCTCACACACCGGACCAACGACATCAAACTCTTTCTGTCCTTGCCCGCTGCTAAGTCTAACCGGCACGATTTCGTGGTGCGCTTGATAAAGCGCCGGGCGAATTAGGTCGTTCATCGCCGCATCAACAATCAGGAAATTTTTGTGCTCCCCCAGCTTTACGTATTCAACGCGGCTCAACAACAGTCCGGCGTTACCGGCGATAGCGCGACCAGGCTCAAGCAGCAGCTCGACGTTCCTGCTGCCGAGCGCACTTTCCAATGCTGACGCGTAGCCGGGCAAATCGATTTGGACTTCTGCGTCATATGTGATCCCAACACCACCGCCGGGACAGATATGGTGAATATCCATGCCGTCGGCGGTGAGCTGATCGGCTAGGGCGACCAGTTTCCCCATCGCCTCGACGAGCGGAGCGGCGTCGGTCAGCTGCGAACCGATGTGGCAATCCACACCCACTACTTTAATGCCGGGCATTGTCGCTGCCCGCTGGTAAACCGCTCGGGCACGTTCGAACGCGATACCAAATTTATTATTCTTAAGCCCTGTCGAAATATACGGGTGCGTTTTAGCGTCTACATCCGGATTGACGCGAAGACTGACCGGTGCTCGCAGCTTCATTGACGTGGCAATTTCCGCTAGCCGCGTCAATTCCGATTCCGACTCGACATTGAAACACTTGATCCCCGCCTTCAGGGCGTACGTCATTTCACTGGCGGTTTTTCCTAGGCCGGAAAAGACCACCTTGCTCGCTTTGCCCCCCGCTCTCAACACCCTCTCCAGCTCGCCGCCGGAAACAATATCAAATCCCGCACCTAGTCGCGCCAGGGTGTTCAGAACCGCGAGATTTGAGTTTGCCTTTACCGCATAACAAATCGTGTATGCGCGCGCCTCGCGCGCCGCACCGACTGCCGCATCAAGCTGGCGGTAAGCCATTGTTAACGCTGCGCGTGAATAAACAAAGGTTGGCGTGCCGAACTCAGCCGCGATATCGGCTAGTCGGACACCCTCGACACACAACTCGTCGGACAAATAGTGCCCGCCGAAAACTTCAATTGCGGCCATTCAAAAGCTCCCAGAAATAGCGGTCGATTTTGGTGGGTCTGGCAGCCGAAGCGGACCCTTCTGACCGCAGGCGGTAAGCGCGGCGACCAATGTGGCGAGCGACAATATGCGTAGAATTCGGCGTAATGACATGGTGCACATTTCGAAGTTGTTTGATCGATGGTATCACGTCAACATCGGTCGTTATCTCCAACAAACTTGAGTGAAGAGCCCTATATGTCCGCCCCCATTTCTTTATCAGAAACCGATTTTCACCAACGCGTTGATTCGTTGCTTTTAGCGCTTCAATCGCAACTCGACGAAGCGCCGACGGATATCGACAGTGAGCTTGCTAGCGGGATTTTGACATTGTCATTTGAAAACGGCAGCAAGATCATCATCAATCGGCAAACTCCCAATCGAGAAATTTGGGTTGCCGCAAAATCGGGCGGCTTCCATTTTCGATTTGTTTCGCCATCGTGGGTCGACACACGAAGCGGAACAGCGCTGGGCAGACTCCTGACACAAGTCATCTCGCAGCAGTCTGGCATCGACATCTTAGTCGCGCTGGACTAGTCAATCGCCACAAGGCGGCACTGCTAAATTGAAGCCGACGACAACGCATATCGGCTGTCAATGATGCTGCGAAAAGTTGTTGCGGGAGTTGGCCGTGTAATTTAGTATCGAGACAACACTAAAAATACATGGCTTAAAATCAGCCGCCATTAGTGTTGATTCGATACATTAATTGACTGTAAGGGCTAGAATTGGTTTTGGGGCGTTTGTTTTTATCGCGGCATACGATGCTATTGCTGGCGGCAAATATTTGGATATGGACGTATTGCATGGTTACGCATGGATAAAAATCCGCTTGTGTTGCTTGAACTAGTTGAGCGACTAGGCAATTTAATGCGGGCGGAAGCTCGTCGGGCGGGCGCAGATGAACAGCTCGCACCCGTCCACGTTGAGGCGTTGGTCTATCTTGCAGGCGCGAACCGCTACTCGAATACGCCACAGGCGCTGAGTGAGTACCTTGGCCTGACCAAGGGCACCGTGTCCCAAAGCCTGTTGCTACTTGATCGGCGAGGCTTGATCGAACGCTATCAAGATGACATTGATCGCCGAGTTGTCCGGCTTCGCCTATCCGCGACCGGAGAACAGTTTTTGTACGAAAATCAGCCACAGCTTGCGTGGATTCATGCGACGCGCGAGATCAGCCCGAACCGAGTACGTAACGCCGTTTCTGCACTTCGCGAGACGCTCACCACGTTCCAATCTGATCGCGACGGCTCGCCATTTGGCAAATGTCCCGGTTGTAGACACTTCGAGCGCCTTTCCATCCGCGCATATAGATGCGGGCTCATGGGCGATCGATTGTCGGGTCCTGATACTCGGAAAATTTGTTGGCTGTATGCCGCAAAGGGCGGCGCCGCTGATGACGATGATGATGACCTGTAAATAAATAAGTGGCGCACCGCACACAGTTCACGCAAATCGTTTTGCCACGTTTTACAGCGCCGGATCGGCTCAATTTGCTCGATGCGCTAGAATCGGTCGATGATTGGACTATTGATTGTTGCCCACGGCACGTTGGGCGAAAGCCTTATTCACTGCGCCTCCCACGTTGTTGGGAAACGCCCTTTGTACCTCCGCCAGCTTGGCGTAACCATTCACGACGATCCGGATGCGATCCTACCGCAGGCTCGTGACCTGATCCGCTTTGTCGATAAAGGTAATGGCGTGCTTATCATGACAGACATTTTTGGGGCAACACCATCCAATATTGCCTGCCAACTGCTAGATGCCGGGCGGGTGACCGGCATCTCTGGCGTAAATCTGCCCATGCTGATCCGCGCGCTGACATACCGCGAACGTCCGATGGCAGAGCTGATCGAAAAGGCGATCGCCGGCGGCACCGAAGGAATTATCGAAATGCCGGCGAGCCGTTGTGAAACCCCAGCCAAGACAACATAACCGATATGCAAAAGCAGGAAATTGAAATTATCAACAAGCTGGGACTCCATGCGCGAGCCTCCGCCAAGCTCACCCAAACTGCCGCTCGCTTCCAGAGCGAGGTATTTATTGCCAAAGCAGGGCGCAGAGTAAACGCTAAGTTCATCATGGGCGACATGATGCTGGCTGCGGGCAAAGGTACGCTGGTGGAAATTGAAACGGCTGGGATTGACGAAGTTGACGCGTTGGCGGCGGTCGCTGCGCTGATTAATGATAAGTTTGGCGAGGGCGAATAGCGGTGGGCTCGCGAGGCGGCGGGGATGTCACGTTGCGCGTGCCCGATACACCGACCGCCCAAAAAGGCAAAATCCAATACTTTGCTGGATTTGATCGGCTTCGGTCGGCTTAGGTCGGCTTAGGTCGGTCCAGATTTTGTCGGCTAACCTAATAGTTCTATTTACCGGAGCAAGCAGATGAGTTTTACCATGCACGGATTGGGGGTGTCGGGCGGCATTGCCATCGGTCATGCCCACTTGGTAACGCTCGCATCTCTTGAGGTTGATCACTATTTGATCCCGGTCGAGTTTGTCGCCAAAGAAATTATGCGGTTTGACCGCGCCGTTAAATCCGTACGCGCAGAGTTAGACGAGCTCGAAATTGGACTGAAGGCCGCGCACAAACTGGACGCGCACTCTGGTGATATCGCTTCCTTCGTCACAATTCATCGTATGTTGCTGGAAGACCCCACCATTTCTGTCGAACCGCGCGCCATCATCGAGCGTGAGAGTTGCAACGCAGAATGGGCGCTGAAGCTACGCATCGATGACCTACTCGCGCAGTTTGCCGACATACAAGACGAATACCTCCGAGAGCGCAAAACAGACGTGCGACAGGTTGCCGAACGCATCGTATCTGCGCTGACCGGACAGGGCGGCGCAGTACCCGAAAAGCTTCGCGAGCGTGCGGAAGACACTATCTTGGTAGCTCGCGACCTTTCGCCTGCCGATGTCATCTTGTTTAAGGATCATCAGCTAGCCGCCTTCATCACCGACTTGGGCGGCAAAACATCACATACCGCGATTCTTGCTCGCAGTCTGGGCATTCCGGCGCTAGTCGCCCTACATACGGCGCGAGAACTGGTTCGGGAGGACGAATTAATCATTGTCGACGGTACGCAAGGTGTCGTAATCGTCGATCCCGAAGAAACCGTTCTGGCGGAGTACCGGCTCAAACAACATCAGTGGAATTTAGAGAAACAAAAGCTCGGGCGCTTGAAGGCAGCAGCCGCTTCAACACTGGATGGCGTAAGTGTGGAGCTACACGCCAATATCGAATTACCCTCCGACTTGGTCGCTGTCCACCAATCTGGCGCGACCGGCGTCGGACTGTTCCGCAGCGAGTTTTTGTTTATGAACCGCCGCGACCTACCCACCGAGGATGAGCAATTTGCAGCCTACAAAGCGGTGGCAGAAGGTTTAAAAGGGATGCCGGTGGTCATCAGGACGCTAGATATCGGCGCCGATAAGTCGCTCGACCCTGCATTGGCGACCAATGGTCATTCGGCGCTTGGACTTCGCGCGATTCGGTATTGTCTGGCGGAGCCACAAATATTTAACGCCCAACTTCGCGCAATCCTCAGATCGTCGCGCTATGGCGACGTGAGAATTCTGATCCCGATGCTCGCTTCGTCGGTAGAAATCCGCCAAACATTGCTTGCCATTGACACCGCCAAAGCGCAACTGAAGGTTGAGGGTAAAAAATTCAACGATAAGATCTTAGTCGGCGGCATGATCGAGGTTCCCGCGGCAGCGATCGCATTGCCAATGTTCCTTGCCAAACTCGATTTTCTCTCTATCGGCACTAACGACCTGATCCAATACACCCTTGCCATCGACAGAACCGACGACGCGGTTGCACACCTCTATGATCCCCTACATCCCGCCGTATTGCATCTCATCGCCAGCGTGATCGAACAAGCAAATCTTGCAAAAGTGCCGGTGGCGGTTTGTGGGGAGATGGCGGGGGATGTTTCGTTAACCCGCTTGTTGCTAGGGTTTGGATTACGCGATTTTTCAATGCATCCCGCTAATCTTTTGCTGGTCAAGCAGCGAGTACTGATGACCGATGTTTCGCAGATTCCACAACTGGTTGCAGCCATCATGCGATCGGGCGACCCTGAAGAAACGCGTGAACTGCTCGACCAGCTGAACGCGCTTTAGATGTTAGGCGCTCTCCGAACCACCCAGCCTTCCCAGCCGACTTCGAACGGGATTCGCTTCGATCGATTTGTTTGGCTAAACCAAGTTCGGATGCTTGCCGTGCCTGCGTTTCTGGCGCTCGCCGGGTGCGCCTCCCCGACCTTTTTTAGCCTTCAACTGAGTGTGCCCTTTACGGATCTCAATGAACGTATCAGCCAACGGTTCCCGATGGAGCGCAGCATTGCGGATTTGTTGACGGTAACGCTGATGCGCCCGAAGATAGCGCCAATATTGGCTGTCGCGGAGCGCGGACCAACAATGCCGGCGGCGCGGTTGTCGCTTACCTTAGATTTACAGCTAAAACTACCATCTTTGGTAAATGCCACGCAGCGGACTCTTTGGGGAAGCATGACGTTATCTGGCGTGCCCCGCTACGAGCCAAAAATGAAGGGCATTGTGTTGCTAGACGCAAAGCTTGATCGGGTTCGGGTTGATAACATGCCAAACGCGCTATCCGCAGCACTGGCAAAGGCTGCTTCACAGCTTGCCAAAGAACACCTCGACAACAAACCAATTTATAGCCTAACGGCGGCGCAGGTTACAAGGCTAGGTTTAGAGGCTGAAAACTCTGCGCTTTCGTTCGTTGTCCTCGCTGATCGCCTCGTCATTGCCAAGCAATAGTCGATTCGACGTTTCTGCGCGGCCCTCGCGAAGGTTTTTTCCAACATGCCCCGCCTATAATCACCCACCACAATTGCAGGAGCACTGAGTTGGATTTCGCCCTATTGGTTAAGGCCATCATCCTTGGTATCGTCGAGGGACTGACCGAGTTTTTGCCGATCTCCTCGACCGGACATTTGTTTTTGGTTGGCCACCTGCTCGATTTCAATGACGAAAAAGGACAGGTGTTTGAAATCTTTATCCAAGCCGGTGCGATCCTTGCAGTCTGTTGGGAATATCGCGCACGCCTGATCTCCACCTTTCACGGCATTACCCACGAGCCGCGTGCGCAACGATTTGTGCTAAACCTGTTCGTCGCGTTCTTGCCGTTGGCCATATTGGGGCTGCTGTTCAACAAGCAGATCAAGGCCGTCCTGTTTCATCCCGTGCCGGTGGCGTTGGCCTTCATCGTCGGCGGTTTCATCATTCTTTTTGCAGAGCGTTGGTACAAGCGCCGGACCAAACGCGAGATGCTGGCCCTGCGCGATCAGGCACCGGGAATTGTTGCCCGACCCATGATCGCGAGTGTCGATGACTTAACTTGGCGGGATGCACTGAAGCTCGGGTTGGCCCAGTGCGCCGCACTTATTCCCGGAACTTCGCGATCAGGCGCCACCATTATTGGCGGCCTGTTTTTCGGTTTGTCGCGGAAATGCTCAACAGAGTTTTCGTTCTTCTTGGCCATTCCGACGCTGTTCGCGGCGACGCTCTACACACTCTGGAAGGCGCGCGCTTTGTTATCGACCAACGACATTCCCATGTTCTCGGTGGGATTTGTTGCCGCGTTTGTCTCCGCATTTGTCGTGGTGCGTTGGCTCATCCGTTACGTCTCAACCCACGACTTCACAATTTTCGCGTGGTATCGCATTGTCTTCGGCTTGGTGGTTCTCGCCACCGCCTATTCTGGTGCCGTGGAGTGGCGTGTGCACTAACCGCGCAAGCGACGACGCTTGTAAAAAACATAAACCCTACTAAATACGGGCGTTTTAAGCCACTTTAGCTTGAAAACACCCGTCAATAAACGAGTTTAGGTACTAGGCAGCGGCTGGCCGCCGCGTGAACTGCCGTATCAACTGAAGCAGTTGCTCTTCCTGATACGGCTTTCCCATGTATTCATTGACGCCAAGTTCCAGCGCGTGATTACGGTGCTTGTCTGCGGTGCGAGACGTGATCATGATGATCGGGATGTGTTTCGTTTTGGCATCTGCGCGAACATTCCTCGCAAATTCAAAGCCGTCCATCCGCGGCATTTCGACATCCAGCAGGATCACATCAGGTGCGACGTCTTGCAACTGCTGCAATCCGTCGACGCCGTCCTTCGCGGTGACCACTTCAAAATTTTCACGGCTAAGCATTCGGCTGGTGATTTTGCGAACCGTGAGTGAGTCATCGACCACCATCACCAATGGGTTGGCGCGAACCGGTTGTTTTGCCTCATCGATCATGAACCCACCGTCGCGGACACTGCCCGCGATCGCTTGCGCAAGCGATGGCCCAGCAGGCACGGAAACTTCCGCGCCCGTCTGCGTGGTCGTCGAAACGCCAGGTGCCAGACTTAATCCCCCGTCGGCAGCTGCTGGCAAACTTGGCTCAACCAAGACGGCCAACGCCTCGCGGAATACGAGTTGTACCGGATTCATGATCAGAACCACTTGCCCCGAACCTAAAACGGTTGCCCCGGCAATGCCGGGAATGCGCGCAAGTTGGGGGCCGATTGACTTCACCACGATCTCGCGATTGCCAATAATGTCGTCAACCTGCACCGCCGCCCGCTGCTGGCCGCTTTTAGCAAGAATCACAAACGCGCGCCGCTGCGCCGAGACTTTCGGCTTCCCACCGAGGATGACCTCCATCGATCGAAGCGGATACTTATTGCCCTTCCAATCGATTTCGTTCATGTCCAAGAGTGGTTCGTAACGTTTGCCCTTGAACTCTTGTACCTGCTCGATCATCACCGACGGAATCGCGTAAGTCGTTTCCCCCACGGTCACCATCACCGCCTGCGTGACGGCCAATGTGAGTGGCAAAGAAATGGTGAAGGTTGTGCCCCGCCCCGCCACGGATGAAATATCGATGCGGCCGCCAAGCGAAACAATCTCGTTTCTCACCACGTCCATACCAACACCACGCCCTGACAGCTGCGACACCACATCGGCGGTGCTGAACCCCGCCGCGAAAATGAACTGCGTCAACTGCGCGTCGCTCACTTCGGCGTCCACTGCGAGCAGCCCTTTTGAGATGGCTTTCTCGCGAATACGCACAAACCCGAGCCCGGCACCGTCGTCGGCTAACGTCAGAATTACCTCGTTACCAATTTGGCGCGCATCAATAGAAATCTCACCGATTTCCGGTTTGCCAGCTGCCACGCGCGTGGCTGGCGATTCCAAGCCATGCGCCACCGCATTTCGCAGCAAGTGTTCAAATGGTGCGGTGATTTTCTCCAGCACTGAGCGGTCGATCTCGACCCGCACGCCGCGGAATTCAAGATTGGCTTTTTTATCGAGCTCTTTCGCTGCCTGGCGGATTAATCGATAGAAGCGGTCCTGCAAATTTCCCAACGGCACCAGACGGACGCCCATCAGCCCCTGCTGAAGGTCACGGTTCAAGCGCGATTGTTGGAGCAGTGCTGCGTCTGCTTCATCCAAATTTTTTGCCAGCGACAGCTGAAGCGTCACAACGTCGTTCAAGCTCTCCGCCATAAATCGCGTTAACTCCTGCATCCGCGAAAAACGATCAAACTCGAGTGGATCGAACTGCTCACCTTGCGTTTCGGCTTCTTTGATGCGCGACTGAATCTGGGTTTCTGCGCCAATTTCGATTTCGCGTAATTGGATTTTCATGCGGGCAACGTTATCGTTTAGCTCGAGCAGCGCCTTCTTGAACGCTTGCAACTCTAGGTCTACTCGCGATCGGGCAATTGCTAATTCGCCGGCTTCGTTGACGAAGCGGTCAATCAGCGCGGCGTTGACACGGAGCAGCGCCTGCCGACCACGCCCCTCAAGCTTCTCACCTTCGGCAACGATTTGGGCTCGTGCCGCCGCGATTGCCGCCAGCGGCGACGGCAAT
>JACMOJ010000340.1 GCA_014378085.1 Burkholderiales bacterium
AAATTGAGAACCCGCTCGCCAAGGCAATCTTGGAAGGTAAGTACCCGCCCAATTCAGTGGTTCATGTCGCGCTGCAAAATGGCGGTGTCGTGTTTTCCTGAATGCGCAGCGCAACCCGCCCGAATCTCGGCGCGGTAGGACCTGATAAGTAAAACTATCTAGCACCAAGCCGCCGGTGCTCTCGCAAGCGCAAATGCAGCGCTGTGCGAGCGGTTGATTTAGCAGCCGATACAAGCCGCACGAGGACGTGCTTCGCGCCGCAGGGCGGGGCTTCGTCGCCAATTGTCGGGTTTTCGTCTAAACCCGCGAGATGTTCCGTTGCGCATACGATAATGTCCGAATGTTGGCTGGCGCCACGACGTTGCGCTGCCAACTTCCCCTCGACATTCATCCTTTTTTTTTCATCTTATGGCCCCAAAATTTCGTAAATCACTTTGCGCCTTCGCGTCCATTTTCACAGCGTCACTGTTAGGTTGCTCAGGCGGGCAGACCTCTGAGACGGCCGCTACCATTACTCTCAAGGACTGTCGTGTACCCGGGGTGGAAAGTGCCCTGAAGTGTGCAACCCACGAGGTGTTTGAAAATCGGGAGACCAACTCGGGTCGCAAGATTAGTCTCAATTTGGTTGTCTACCCAGCTTCGGCGCGGAATAAGGAGCCCGACCCGATATTCATTTTTGCGGGAGGTCCTGGCCAAGCGGCGACCGACGTGATTGCGCTTGTCACGCCGCAACTCGCCGGGCTCACCACCAAACGCGACGTGGTGTTTATTGATCAGCGCGGCACGGGTAAGTCGAATTTGCTCAACTGCAAGTTCCCGAGCGATGACTCAGCGGATATGGCGTCTCCCGAAACACGGCGTGCGCTTACCCTAAAGATGGTGAGCGAGTGCCGCGATAATTTGGCACAGCGTGCTGATCTCACCCAATATGGCAGCACTGCCGCGATGGCGGACTATGATGAAGTGCGCGCGGCGCTGGGTTACGACAAGATTAATTTATGGGGCGGATCGTATGGCACCCGTACCGCGCAAGAATACCTGCGACGGTATCCGGAGCGCGTACGCACAGTAGTGTTAGACGGTGTTGCGTCTCCCTCGCTGGCGCTGCCTGCAACCTTTGCCAGGGACGCGGGTGCTGCGCTCGAGGCTGCGTTTAAAGCTTGTGAGGTTAGCGCTAAGTGCCAACAAGCTTATCCAGATTTTCGAGTTGAATTTGCGAACCTGGTTGATCGGCTGGAGAAACGACCGGAGAAAGTTTCCATTCGCGACCCGCTGACAAACCTGACACGCGAGACTACGGTATCGCGGCAGAGACTTGCGACACAGGTGTTTACGTTGCTCTACGTGCCGCAATTGGTCGCCGTCTTGCCGGAGCTAATCAAACAGGCAACGTCCGGGAATTACGCGCCGTTGTTCGCGGCATCCGGCGGATTCATCGATTTCGCTGATGAAAAAATTGCGTTCGGCATGCGTCTTTCGGTGGCCTGTAATGAGGACGTCCCTCGCATCAACGAGGCGGAACGAGAGGAGGCAGCGAAATTTCTGCCATTCCAAACCATGTTCATCCGCGAATTTGCCAACGCTTGTGAAAGCTGGCCAAAGGGAAAGGTGGCGGCGGATTTCCATACGCCGGTGAAGTCCGACAAACCGGTGCTGATTTTGTCTGGCGGCATCGATCCGGTCACCCCGCCAGTTTTCGGTGATGAAGTCAAAAAGAGTTTTTCCAACAGCCTACATTTGGTGGCGCCAAATATCGGGCATGGTGTGTCACAACACGGTTGCGCACCAAAGATGGTGAAACAATTTATTGAAAAGGCAAGCGTTGAGGGAATCGATGGCGAGTGTTTAAAGCGACTGCCACGTCCAAGTTATTTTCAAGCGATGGTGGAAAAGCCTAAGTCGGGCACCGGTAGCGAAAAGTCTGGAGCAACGCCGTGATTGAAGTCCGCAACCTATCAAAACATTTCGGCAAGGTCGTCGCGGTCGATGGTGTTAGCTTCACCGCGCCGAATGGACAGATCACCGGACTACTCGGCCCGAATGGGGCGGGCAAAACAACTACCATTCGGATGATCGGCTCGCTGGTGGAGATCGGCGGCGGCAGTGCCGCAGTGGATGGCCTGGATGTGGCGAAAGACCCCGAAAACGCTCGACGCGTCAGCGGTATCCTCACCGACGCACGGGGGCTCTACACAAGGCTGACCGCGCGCGAAAACATTCGTTATTACGCAGAACTCCACGGCATCGACACCACAAAGAGCGAAGCCACGATTGCGCGTTTTACAAACTGGCTGGATATGGGCAGCATCATGGATCGCCGCACCGAAGGCTTTTCACAAGGCGAACGGATGAAGGTGGCCATTACCCGCGCATTGGTGCACGAGCCCTCAACGGTCATCTTGGATGAGCCGACCAACGGACTCGATGTGATGACCACCCGCTCATTGCGTGAATTGATTAGACGATTAAAGGCAGAAGGGCGCACCGTGATGTTCTCGTCGCACATCATGCAAGAAGTCGCCGCGTTATGCGACGAAATCATCATCATCGCCAAAGGCAAGGTTTGTGCGCAGGGCACCACCGAAGCCTTACTTGCGCAGAGCGGGCAGATGAACCTTGAAGACGCTTTTGTTGCGCTGGCGGGCATTGATGACGAGTCTTTGACCGTAACCCCGACGGCAACCCTGACAGCAACCTTGATGGCAACCCCGACGGCAACCTCTAGCTCGACTGAAAAGGGGGCTTGATCATGGCGACTAAACAAATCTCAAAAATCAAAACGATTCTGACCGTCGCGAAGAAAGAGCTGGTGGATCACTTGCGCGATAGGCGCACCGCCACGATGATTTTCCTGCTGTCGATTGCGATGGGACCAATCATTTTGATCGGACTTGGCTACTTCATCGGATCGATTGAAGCGAAGGCAGAAAAAAAGGAAATTTATTTGTCGGGCAAACAGCACGCGCCCGAACTAGTGAATTTTTTGCAGCGTCAAGACATGAAGCTGCTCGACCCCAAGCCCGATTTTCGGGCGCTGATCAAACAAGGTAATCACGACGCGGTGATGGTGATTCCGGCAGATTTCAATGAGAAATTTCTGACCGGCGAAGCCAAAGTCGAATTGGTCTATGACGATACGCGGCAAAGTTCCAGCGGTGCTTCGGTCGGTGCGTTGCGTCGGGTCATGCGGGCCTTCAACGCCGAAGTCGCCTCCCAACGGTTAATCGCAAGGGGCGTTGCACCGAGCGTGCTGCGGCCGGTCGAAGTGCAGGACACCAACCTTGGCACCGCAGCGCAACGCGCTGCCGGGCTACTGTTCATCATCCCGTGGATCACCTTGATTGGCTGCGTGACCGGCTGCACGGCAATGGCAGTCGACCTTGCTGCCGGGGAACGCGAGCGCGGATCACTTGAGCCATTGTTAATGACACCGATTGGACGTGACGCGTTGGTACTGGGGAAGGGGGTGGCGGTGTCGATCTATAGCTTAGGGATCGCGGTACTGACACTGATGGGTTTTGCGCTCACCTTAAAGTACGGCAACCTGCCAGCGATTGGTTCGGTGTTGTCACATTCGGCGGCGCAATACGGCATGTTTTTCTTGATGCTGCTGACCTTTGCGCCGGCGATGGCGTCAATTCAAATGCTGCTCGCCACCTACGGTCGAAACTTCAAAGAAGGCCAGACCTACGCGTCCTATGCCATCCAGTTGGTGGCGCTGATCCCCGCAGTGGCGATGTTTGCCCAGCTTAAAGATGCGACGTGGCAACTGTTTGTTCCGGTTCTCGCCCAGTTGATGGTCATTACACGGCTGCTACGCGGTGAAACGACCGACCTTATCCACTACCTGCTGCCAGCAGCAGTGAATACGGTCATCTTTGTGTTGGCGATGGTGCTGATTGCCCGCCTATTGCGGCAGGAGAAGATTATTTTCGGACGAGCCTAAACCCGGTTCCCTCCGCAACGGATATGCTATAAATCTAAACTCCCCATTCGACGGGCATCTTCAGGACATAATGCCTGAAGATGCCCGTGAATCGGGGAGTTTACAGAATATAACAACAACCGATCCATCACGCGATGTTTTGGGCGTGGGCCATGCAATAAGCCCAATTCACTCCTCTATAATTCAAACGCTTGTTTGAATTCGCCATGCCACGGCAACTTGCGGCACCGCAAGGGCATCCAATCCTCAACTTTATTCAACCCAATGAAAATTCTCGTCCCAGTCAAGCGCGTTGTTGATTACAACGTAAAAGTCCGCGTCAAAGCCGATCAGAGCGGCGTCGAACTCGCGAATGTGAAGATGTCGATGAACCCCTTTGACGAAATCGCGATCGAAGAAGCGGTAAAGCTGAAGGAAGCAGGTGTTGCCACTGAAATCATCGCGGTGTCGATTGGCGTAACGCAATGTCAGGAAACATTGCGCACCGCGCTCGCGATGGGGGCAGACCGCGCGATCCTGGTTGAGACGTCTGCCGAGGTGCAACCGCTTGGTGTGGCAAAGGTACTCAAGGCGATCGCCGAGAAAGAGACGCCCCAGCTCATTTTGCTGGGTAAACAGGCCATCGATGACGATTCAAATCAGACCGGACAGATGTTGGCGGCCTTGCTCGGTTGGTCGCAAGGCACGTTTGCTTCAAAGGTCGTTGTGACCGGTAACGAAGCTTCCGTCACGCGCGAAATTGATGGCGGTTTGGAGACCGTTTCGATCAAGCTGCCTGCGATTGTTACGACTGATCTTCGCTTGAATACACCGCGATATGCGACGCTGCCGAAGATTATGAAGGCGAAGAAAAAGCAGCTCGATGTTTTTACGCCAGAAACGCTGGGGGTTGATGTCGCACCGCGTCTCACCACCCTAAAAGTAGTGGAGCCGCCGAAGCGCAAAGGTGGTGTGATGGTTGCTGACGTGGCCGCTCTGGTGGATAAGCTCAAAAACGAAGCCAAAGTCATCTAGCGCCACTGCGGTTAAGGCAACCGATCGAGAACAACTATCGACCGACTACAGAACAACAGCAGAACAACTTCACCCCAGCAAGACAACGCTCTCAGGAAAATTTGAAATGGCAATTTTAGTAATCGCAGATCACGACAACACCGTCTTGAAATC